>JAHWKB010000005.1 GCA_019348115.1 Actinomycetota bacterium
AGCGCTCCGCGAGCTCCAGCAGTCGGATCGCGACCCGGCGGGAGGCGTCGTAGGCACCGTGCTCGACGACCATCCGGTCCGAGTTCCGCAGCCGCCCGATGACCAGGCGCAGCAGGCGCAGCGACAGCTCGGGGTCGGATGCCACGAGGTCGCGGTAGCGCGCCGCGGGCACCACCACGGCCTCGACGTCGTCGAGTGCCGTCACCGTGGCGGACCGTGGTCCGCCGTCGAGGACGCCCAGCTCACCGATGACGTCCCCGGGTCCGCGCAGGGCGAGCACCACCTCACGCCCCTCCGGCGCGAGGTAGGACACCTTGACCCGGCCGGCCTGCAGCAGGAACACCGCATCCGACGGCTGCTGCTCACGGCAGAGCACCGAGCCGCGGGGGTACCGATGCGTGACCCCGCGGGACCGGAGCTGCGAGCTCGACGCCGCCGGGACCGCGGGCGCTCCGGCCCCGTCGGGCGGCGGGTCGGCATCGTCCATGGGGCTCCCTCCGGTGTGGAGAGAGCCTCCGAGATGCGGGGCCCCGGCGCAAGCGCCGAGACGTCAGGACGCCTCGCGCGCCGGAGCCCGTCGGGCCGCGGCATCCTCCTCGATCCGGGCGGCCATCGCGGGGAACTCGTACAGCAGGGCCTGGAAGTCACGGACGCTCAGGACGAGCAGCCGGACCGGCGTCAGCGTCGTGACCGTGGCGTTGCGGCGGGCGCGGTCGAGGAGGGCGATCTCGCCCAGCACGGTGCCGGCGCCGACGACGGCGATCTCGTGACCGTCGCGTTCGATCGAGATCATCCCGTCGAGCACGACGAGCGCCTCGCGGCCGTGCGCGCCCTGGCGGGCGAGCTCGGTCCCCGCTGGCCGCTCGATCTCGTCGGCGAGCATCCCGAGGCGCCTCAGCTGGCGGCGTGAGAGACCGTCGACGAGCTCCAGGCGTGCGATGCCGTCGATCTTCGGGTCGTGGAAGGTGCGCATGCGGAACTCCTGGCTGGGTGGAGCTCGACCCTGGCGCGGGCGGTCACGTCCGTCCAGGTACTCCTTCACACAACTCCCACACGCCGCCACAGCACGTGCCACGTGACAGGACGATGCCGGGGTGACACCCTCCGGTCATGGGGCCGATCCGGTACGTGGAGATCGACGGGGTCCACCTCGCCTACCGCGTCGTGGGCGACGGTGACACCGACATCGTCTGGGTCCCCGGGTGGGTCTCCGACATCGACGAGTCCTTGAACATCCCCGGGGTGGGGGCGTTCCTCGACGAGCTCGCCGGCCTCGGACGGCTGATCCTGTTCGACAAGCGTGGGATGGGGCAGTCCGACCGCGTCCCGGACAGCCGCTACCCGTCCTTCGAGGAGCGGGTGGGTGACCTGCTCGCCGTGATGGACGCTGCCGGATCCGATCGCGCGGCACTGATCGGCGTCTCCGAAGGCGCCGCCCAGTCGCTGCTGGCGGCGGCACAGCACCCCGACCGCGTGACGTCGGTGGTGTCGATCGGGGGCTGGGCCCGACTCCTGGCCCCGGCTGACGACCCGGGTCTCGGTCTCCCCGAGGAGTCGTTGCGGGCGTTCACCTCGAAGGCCCTGGCGTACTGGGGGACGGGCCGAGGCATCGGCGCCATGGCCCCGAGCGTCACCGACGACGCGCTGTTCCGGGAACGCTGGGCCACCTTCGAGCGACGGGCGGCCTCGCCGGGAGCGTTCCGCGCGTACAGCCGGATGCTGGGTGACGTCGACGTGCGCGGCATCCTCGAGGACGTGGCGGTCCCCGTCCTGCTGATCCACTCGCAGGACGACCGGATGGTCTCCGTCGAGCAGAGCCGCTACATGGCCGACCGGCTGCCCGACGCGCGCCTCGTCGAGATCGCGAGCTCGGACCACATCACCTACATCAGCGACCCCGAGCTCGTGCTCGAGGAGATCGAGCAGCACCTCACCGGTCGGTCCGACCGCTCGACGGCGCCCCGGCGGTTCGCCACCGTGCTGTTCGTCGACATCGTGGGGTCCACCGACCGCGTCGCCGATGCCGGGGACCGGTCGTGGACATCGCTGCTGCGCAGCTTCGAGGCGATCGTGGACAAGGAGGTCACCGGTCACGCCGGGCAGGTGGTCAAGTCGCTCGGTGACGGGAGCCTCGCGGTCTTCGACGATCCGCAGGCCGCCGTCCTGACGGCCCGCGCCCTCCACCGCGAGGTCGCCTCCCTCGGCGTCGAGCTGCGCGCTGGCGTGCACTGCGGCCAGGTGGAGGTGCTCGGGACCGACATCGGTGGCATCGCCGTCCACATCGCCTCCCGCGTGATGGAGGCGGCCCCGCCGCGAGGCACGTTCGTCTCGTCCACGGTCCGGGACGTGCTGCTCGGGTCCGGGCTCGTGTTCGCCCCCGCCGGCACCCACGTGCTCAAGGGCGTACCCGGCGAGTGGACGCTCTTCGAGCTGCCGACCGAACGGGCACGCAACCACTTCGGCCGCGCGTGACGGGCCGCACGACGGCGTGAGGGTCGGCCAGGTGTCGCCTCACGGCCCGCGTCGTTCCGCGGCATGGGCGTGGACGGCGGCAGCGCCGCCCACCTCTCGACGGCGAGCACCCTGGCCGGGCTGACGGCTCAGACGGCCGAGCGGTCGCGCGGGTCGTCCTCGGCGTCGCGCCTCCACAGGTAGACCCACATCAGGCCGTGCGCCACGATCGCGACGGTCAGTACGCCGGTGGCGAGCCACTGGCCGTTGACCGCGAGGATGATCGCGGCGACCACGGCGAGGCCGACCAGGATGGCGCGGAGGGTGTTGAGGCCGTTGTCGAGCACGGCTGCTCCTCGGGGAGGGGTCGACCGCCGAGGGTACCCGCGGTCGTCAGGAGCTCCGCACGGCGTAGGTGGCACGCCCCAGGGTGACGACCCGCCCGCGGCGGTCGCGGACCTCGCAGCTCGCGACCGCCACGGTCCGGCCGACGTGGTCGACCACGGCGGTCGCCGTGAGGGTGCCGGCATCGAGCGGGATGGGGCGCGTGTAGGTGATGTTGAGGTCCACGGTCGCGATCGTCGCGCCGGCCTCCACGGCGGTCAGGATGGCGCTGCCGGTCGCCGAGTCGATGAGCGCGGCGGCGAGCCCCCCGTGCGTGACGCCGCCGCCGTTCTCGTGCGCCGGCGTCGTCGTGCCCTGCAGCACGGCACGGCCGCTGCCGGATTCGACCAGCTCGAAGCCGAGGGTCTCCCACATCGCCGGCGGCCCGCCGCGCAGGAGGGGGTGGACGGCGTCCTCGTCGCTCATCTCAGTACCCGAACCGGCCGAGCTTGCGCGGGTCCCGCTGCCAGTCCTTGGCGACCTTCACGTGCGTGCGGAGGAACACCTTCGCGCCGAGCAGCGTCTCGAGCTCGGTCCGCGCCTCGGTCGCCGCCCGCTTGAGGTTGTCCCCCCCCTTGCCGAGGACGATGCCCTTCTGCGAGTCGCGCTCCACGTGGACCACCGCGTCGATCTCGAGCAGGTCGTCGCGGTGCTGGGCGAGCGCGACCTCGTCGACGGTGACCATGATCGAGTGCGGGACCTCCTGCGCCATGGTCGCGATCAGCTTCTCGCGCAGGATCTCGGCGGCGAGCTGGCGCTCGGGCTGGTCGGTCACGTAGCCGTCGGCGAAGAACCGGGGGGCCTCCGGGAGGTAGCCGACGAGCACGTCCACGAGGTGGTCGACGTTGGAGCCCGTCGCCGCCGAGACCGGGACCACCTCGGCGAACTCGCGCAGCCCCGAGAGCTTGCTGAGCTCGGGGAGCATGCGCTCCTTGTGCGTGACCAGGTCCTCCTTGTTCGCCACCGCGACGACGGGCGTGCGGACGTCGGCGAGCATCTCGGCGAGCAGGCGGTCGCCTGGGCCGATCCCGCCGGCGACGTCGACGAGGAAGCAGACCACGTCCATCCCGGACCACGAGTCCCGCACGAGCTCGTTGAGCCGCCGGGTCAGGAGCGTCTTCGGCTTCGCGATCCCCGGCGTGTCGATGAAGACCAGCTGGGCGTCCTCGCGCGTGACCACGCCGCGGATGGTGTTGCGGGTCGTGCCCGGGACGGGGGTCACGATCGCGACCTTCTGGCCCACCATCGCGTTCAGCAGCGTGGACTTGCCGACGTTGGGCCGACCGACGAGGCCGACCATGCCGGCGCGGTGTCCCTCCGGCACGTCGCCGAGGTCGCCCCCGCCGAGGATGGCCTCGAGGTCGAGCTCGCGTCCCTCCATCAGTCGAGCTCCGCCCGGCCCTGGTTCAGGCGCTTGGGCCCGAACGCGTGCGGGAGGAGCTCGGTGATCGATGTGACGAGCGGCCGGCCCCCGTCACCGGAGGAGTAGACCATCGCGTTGGGGCCGAACTCGAAGATGACCTGCCGGCACGCCCCGCACGGGGTGACCGGGTCCTCCCCGTCGCCGACCACGGCCACGGCCACGATCTCCCCGCGGTAGCCGGAGGCCGCCATCGACCGGATCGCCGTCGTCTCGGCGCATCCCGTGACCGCGTAGGACGCGTTCTCGACGTTGGTGCCCTCGAACAGCCGACCGTCCTCGGTCAGCACGACGCAGCCGACGTGGAAGCCGGAGTACGGCGCGTAGGCGCGCCCCTTCGCGGCGCGGGCGCGTCGCAGCAGGTCCGCCTCGTCGTAGGACGGTCCGTCCCCACGGTGCTTCGGTCTCACGGCTCGCTCCGATCGTCGTGCCCGTCCGGCTCGTTGGTGGACGGGCGGCGCGTGACGAGCACCTGGCTCACCCGCCTGCCCTGCACCCGCTCGGTGAGGAGCGAGACCCCGTCGATGTCGATCTGCTCGCCCGTCTCCGGCACGCGGCCGAGCGTGCCCACGACGAGGCCGCCCACGGTGTCCCAGCCCTCGTCGGGGAGGTCGGCGTCCAGGAGCTCGTTGAGCTCGTCGACGGGCAGCCGCGCATCGATGCGCAGGCGCTCGTCGTCGACGACCTCGACGAGTGGTGCCTCGTGGTCGTGCTCGTCGACGATCTCGCCCACGATCTCCTCGAGGATGTCCTCGATCGTGACGAGGCCCGTCACGGCGCCGTACTCGTCGACGACGATCGCCTGGTGGACGGTCGACGCCTGCAGCTCGCGCAGCAGCAGGTCGATGCGCTGGGTCTCGGGCACGAACGTCGGTGGCCGGACGAGGTCGTCCCAGGCCTCGACGCCCGGGCGGTACGACAACCGCTTCAGGACGTCCTTCGCGAACACCACACCGACGATCTCGTCACGGGTGTCGCGGTGCACGGGGATGCGGGAGTGGCCGTGCTCGATGATCGTGTTGACGAGCTCGCGGAGCGACGCGGACTCCTCGACGGTCACCATGTCCGGCCGCGGGACCATGATCTCGCGGACGAGGGTGTCCCCGAGCTCGAAGATCGAGTGGATCATCGCCCGCTCGTCGTCCTCGATCTCGTCGTCCTCCTCCTCGGCGGCGACGAGGTCGCGCACCTCGTCGTCGGCGGCGAACGGGCCGGAGACGTCGGTGCGCACGCGCACGAGGCCACGGCCGGTCGCGACGAACGCGCCGGCGAGCGGGGCGAGCAGCCGCGTCACCGCTCGGAACGACCGGGCGAGGCGGAGGCCGGTCGCCTCGAGGTGGCGCAGCGTCAGGGTCCGCGGGGCCACCTCGACCACGACGAGCGAGAGGACGACGAGCGCCGCGAGGACGGCGACCACGCCGGCGACGCCACCGAGGTGGCGGAGCCCGGTCCAGGTGGCGATCGCCGCCGACGCGATGCGGGACGTGACGGTGAGGAGCAGGACCACGTTCAGCGTCGTGGCGCGGTGCTCGAGGATCCAGAGCAGCGACTCGGAGCCCTTCGCCTCCTCCTCGCGGAGGCGCAGCGCCCGGACCAACGGCAGGCGCACGACGATGGTCTCGATCGCGCTCAGGTACGCGGTGCCGGCGAGGAGGACCACGAGGCCCCCCACCGCCCAGAGCAAGCTGCCGTCGCTCACGAGCCGCTCCCGCTGGAGGTCGCGTACGACGCGAGGAGCTCGTCGGTCAGCCCGAACATCTCGCGCTCGTCCTCCGGCTCGGCGTGGTCCATGCCGAGGAGGTGCAGGATCCCGTGCACGGTGAGGAGGCGGAGCTCCTCGTGCTCCGTGCGGCCGAGCCCGGCGGCCTGCTCGGCCGCGACGGCCGGGCAGAGGACGACGTCGCCGAGGATGGCCGGACCCGCCGGCGCGGACTCGCCCGGCTCGTCGATCGGGAAGGCCAGCACATCGGTCGGCCCCTCCTTGCCCATGTGCTGCGCGTTGAGCGCGGACATGGTGTCGCGGTCGACGAGGAGGACCGACACCTCCATGTCCTGTGGGACCGAGCGCTCGCGGACGACGTGCTGCACGAGCGCGACGAGGTCCTCCGCGTCGACCTCGCGGTCCTGCTCGTCGGAGAGGAAGACGGGCACTAGCGGTCGTCCCGGTCACTGCCCTCGGCGGGCTCGTTGGCGAGCGCGTGGGCCTCGTACGCCTCCACGATCCGCTGGACGATGTGGTGGCGGACCACGTCGCCGGCGGACAGGTGCGCGAACGCGACGCCCTCGATGTCCAGCAGGATGTCCCGGACGACGCGCAGGCCCGACTTCCTCCCGCTCGGGAGGTCGACCTGGCTGATGTCGCCGGTCACGACCGCCTTGGAGTTGAACCCGATGCGCGTCAGGAACATCTTCATCTGTTCCGCGGTCGTGTTCTGCGCCTCGTCCAGCACGATGAACGCGTCGTTCAGCGTGTTGTGCGTGACGAGGAAGTCCTCGGTCACGTACAGCGAGTCCGCGGCAGCCACCTGGATGCAGACCGTCTCCGCCTCGCCGGCCGGCTCGATCGCGTCGATGAACCGCATCGGCCGACCGCCGCCGTGGGCGCGGTAGGTGGCGCGCTTCCGCTCCAACCGGAACGGCTCCAGCTGCTGCGGCAGGCGGATGTCGAGCACGAACGCGTCCGAGCGGTACGGCACCGACCGACCGTGGGCGCGGCCGGGCGTCCGTCCCTCCGCGTGGCGCGTCCGCCAGTAGGCGACCCCGCCGAGCGATCGGACGAGGAAGACGACGTCGTCGCGGAGCTGCGGCGAGACCGTGGTGTACTGGATCCGGCAGGTCCGGCCGCGCTGGGAGACCGGGCCGCCGTCGGTGTCGAGCAGTCCCTGCAGGACCCCGAGCCGGACCTCGACGGTGTTCTGGAGGTAGGCGGTCGGGACGAACTTGGTCCTGGAGCTCGTCCCCCAGAGCTCGAGCTCACGGAGGGCACGGGTCACCGGGTTCTCCACGATGATGCCGCCGCGCGGACGGCCGGCCCGGTCGAGGACGTAGTCCGGACCGCCCTTCCAGCGGACCTCGACGTCGTCGAACGCCTCTTCCAGCGCGTCGGCGAGCTCGGTGTCCTCGGTCGAGAACGTCGGGGTGGTGCTGCCGGTGATGCAGCCGTTCCCGAGCACGAGGCCGAGCGCGTACGGGTCCATCGGCACGTCCTGCGCCGGGAACGCGACCGGAGCGACCACCGGCAGCTCGTACCGCCGCGCGTGGGCGGCGCGGAGGTTCCCGATCATCTCCCGGGTCTCGAGGGTGCGACCAGCCTTGCTGCGCCGGCGGTCCGCGCGGGTCCAGACCGTCCAGAGGTGCTCCCCGCACGCGAGCGTCGAGGCGCCGTCCTGGGCGGTCACGCGGTAGACGTCCTTGCGTCCCTGAGGGAAGACGCCCAGGACGTGGGTCGGCGTCCCGTCGGATCCGAAGACGAGGTCCCCGACACGGAGCTCACCGATGGGGCGGAAGCCGTCCGGGGTGAGGACCGGCGTGCCCACCGGCTGTGCCCGGCCACGCATGTATGCGAGGGGGGCGACCTCGATGGTGCCGCGGTCGACGTGGGCGGCGAGCTCCTCGGCCTCCATCATGTCCATCAACGCGTCCCACAGCGGCTTCAGGTACGGGTCGATCTTCTCGGTGAGCGTCCCGGGGAGGAAGCCGAGCCGCTCCCCCGCCTCGACCGCGGGGCGGGTGAGGATCAGGCGGTTGACCTGCTTCGCGCGGAGGGCCTGCACGGCCGCGCCCATCGCGAGGTAGGTCTTGCCGGTGCCGGCGGGACCGATGCCGAACGTGACGGTGTTCGTGCGGATCGCGTCCAGGTAGCGCTTCTGCCCCAGCGTCTTCGGCCGGATCGTGCGACCACGGTGGGTGAGGAGCGCCTCGGACAGGACCTGCGACGGTCGCTCGCCGGCGTCGTCCTTCAGCATGCGCACGGTCTGGCGGACGAGGCCGGCGTCGAGCGACTGGCCGCGCTCGAGGATGATCACGAGCTCCTCGAAGAGCTTCGCCGCCCGCTCGACCTCGGCGGCCTCACCGGAGATCGTGATCTCGTTGCCGCGGACGTGGATCTCGGCGTCGAACGCCTTCTCGATCTGCTTCAGGAGCTCGTCGCGCGCACCGAGCAGCGCCACCATCGAGTGGTCCCCCGGGACGAGCACCTTCACGGAACTCAGTGGCGCGTCGACGCTCCTGCCCTGCCGGTCGACCGCGGACGGCACGTCGGGATCGTCGTGCGGTGCGGATGAGGTGCTGGACAAGGGGGTGTTCGTGCTCCTGACGGGGGCCACGCGGGGTCGCGCAGTGTACCCCGCGGCACCCACCCGGCGGCCGGTGACCTCAGCCGGGCGGCCACAGCATCGGACGGCCGCCGAGCACGTGCAGGTGCAGGTGGAAGACCGACTGGCCGGCCTTCTCGCCCGTGTTCGCCACCACCCGGTAGTGCCCGAGGTCGAGGCTCTCGGCGACGTCCGCCACCCCGCGCAGCAGCGCCGGACCGAGGTCGGGGGCGTTGCGCGCCGCGTCGGACCAGTCGCGGACGTGCCGGCGCGGGACGACGAGCACGTGCGTCGGCGCCTTCGGCTGGATGTCCTTGAAGGCGACGACGTCGTCGTCCTCGTGCACGATCGCGGCGTCGATCTCGCCGGCGACGATGCGACAGAACAGGCAGTCCCCGCGCTCGTCCGGGGTCTGCTGGTCGTCGTGCTCGCTCACGCTCGGCTCCTGGCGTCGGGACGCCGGGAGCCTAGGAGAGGAACCGCGGTCAGGCCGGGGACAGGGTCGCGATGCCGGCGTCGACCAGTCGGTCGCGGAGCTCGTCCGCGGCGGTGTCCAGGACGGCCGCGAGCGTCTGGAGGTCGCCGCCCCGCATGGTGAGCACCCGACCGTTGTAGTCCCCGCGGCGGGACTGGATCGAGCGCAGGTAGCGGTCGATGACCGCCAGCTCGCCGTCGTCCGGTGACAGCCGGGTGAGGTCGATGCGGAGGCCGTGGCCGTGACCGGCGTCCAGCGGCAGCGTCGCCGGCTCCGGCAGGAGACGGGCGATGGGCACGCGGTAGAAGTCCGCCAGGGTGCGCAGTCGCGCGACCGACACGGCACGCTCCCCCCGCTCGTAGGCTCCGACGACGCTCGCCTTCATGCGGCCGCCGGAGCTCGCCTCGACGTCGTGGAGCGACAGACCCTGCTGCTGCCGCACGTTGCGGAGCCGCTCACCGAGCCGCACCGCGTACGGCGTCCCGCGCTCCTCGTCCACCGTGTCCTCCACCTCGTGCCCCGGGACGGCGCGCGACCGGGAGCGTGCCGCTGTCGGCGCGGGACGGTACAGCGGGTGTCACGCAGCGGAGCCGCACCGCCACGGGTTCGGTCGTGTTACCACCCGATGGAGCTAGCCCATCCTGCCCAGCCGGAACGACACGACCGCGACGAGCGCCGCGGCGGCGTGCTCGGTCCGCAGCACGGACGCTCCGAGGTGCGCCACGGCGGTGCCGGCGCGCACGAACGCCGCGACCTCGGCGTCCGTCCAGCCGCCCTCGGGACCGACCGCCAGCACGACCTCGTCGGCGTCCCGCAGCCCGTCGGTCAGGGCGACGGCGAGGCCGGCCTCGGCGCCGACGTGGGCGACCACGACGGTGCTGGTCCCGCCGGCGGCGTCGAGCCGGGCGAGGATCTCCGGGACCGTGCCGGGCTCGTCGATCGTCGGCACGTGCGGCCGACGTGCCTGCTCGGCGGCGGCGGTCGCGACCGCCCGCCACCGCGCGAGGGTCTTCTCGCGCTTCGGCCCGGCGAGCTCCTTCACCGAGCGCTCGCCGGCGACGGGGGTGATCGTGTCGACGCCCAGCTCGGTGAGGACCCGCACGACCTCGTCGACCTTGCGTCCCTTGGCGAGCCCCTGCAGGACGTGGAGCGCGGGGCGCGGGGCCGGCGTCACGGCGGGCTCGCCGGCGAGCCTCGCCCCGTCGGCGACGAGCGACGCGACGGCGGTGGTCCCCGCGCCGTCGGCGAGGACGACGCCGGAGCCGTCGGGGCGTCGCAGCACGGTCCGCAGGTGCTTCTCCGTCCCCGCGGGGAGCGGGACGACGTCGCCCGGGACCCGGCCGTCGAGCGCGCCGGCGTCGAGCACCACGAAGGGGTCCACTACCGGAACGCCTCGCGGAGGCGGTTGAACAGCCCGCGCCCCTCCTCCGGGACGTCCTCGCCGCGCAGCTCGGCGAAGCGGTGCAGGAGCTCGCGCTGCTCGCTGTCGAGCTCCTTCGGGACCTCGACCTGGATGCGGAGGTGGAGGTCCCCGCGGTTGCCGCCACCACGGGGCGGCAGGCCGGCCCGGCGGACCCGGATCACGTCACCCGGCTGCGAGCCTCCGGGGATGTCGACCGGCTCGGTGCCGCCGTCGACGAGCGGCACCTTGAGGGTCGTGCCGAGGGCGGCCTGCACGAACGGCACCGACACCTCCGCCCACAGGTCGCGCCCGTCGCGCTTGAAGATCTCGTGCTCGGCGACCTGGACCTCGACGTAGAGGTCGCCGGCGGGCGCGCCGTGGCGACCGGCCTCGCCGGCGCCGGAGACCCGCAGACGGTCGCCCTCGGCGACGCCGGCCGGGATCTCGACGGTGATGGTGCGCTTGGACACGCGCCGGCCCTCGCCGGCGCAGCCGCGGCACGGGTCCTCGACCACCGATCCCGTGCCGCCGCAGTCCGGGCAGCCGGACGCCGTCGCGAGCTGTCCGAAGGCGGTCCGCACGATCCGCTGCACCTGGCCCGAGCCGCCGCACGTGCGGCAGCGCGTCGAGCCGCCACCGGTGCTGGAGCCGGAGCCGCCGCAGAGGTCGCACGTCGTCGCGACCTCGACCTCGACGGGGCGCCGCACGCCGGAGGCGACCTCCTCCAGCGTCAGCTCGGTCGGGACGAGCACGTCACGTCCCGGCGGGGTGCGGCCCTGCCGGGCGCCTCCGCCCTGTCCGCCGCCGAACGCGGTGCCGAAGAACGCGTCGATGACGTCGCCGATGCCGCCGAACCCGGCGCCGCCGCTGAACCCGCCGAACGGGTCGCCGCCGCGCGTGCCGGGGGTGCCGTCGTCGCCGAAGCGGTCGTAGCGGGCGCGCTTCTGCGGGTCGGAGAGCACCTGGTAGGCGTGGGTGACCTGCTTGAAGGTGTCCTCGTCGCCCCCCGCGTCGGGGTGGCTCTCGCGGGCCTTCTTGCGGTACGCGCGCTTCACCTCGTCGGGCGAGGCGTCACGGGACACGCCGAGGATGTCGTACAGGTCTGGCACGCGGGGTCCTCGCTACTCGCTGAGGTCGGTGAGGGTCTCCTGCAGCTGCCCGGCCACGGCACGGACCGTCGCGAGGACGGACGCGTAGTCCATCCGCGTCGGGCCGAGCACGCCGAGCGACCCGCTCGTGACGAGCCGGTAGCGCTGCGACACGAGCGACGTGGTCCGGAGCCCCTCGACGGGGTTCTCCTCGCCGATCCGCACGGTCGGCTGGTCGTCGTCGCCGGTCTCGGACAAGAGGCGCGCCAGCGTCATCCGCTCCTCGAGGAGCTCGAGGACCTGCGACAGCTGGTCACGCTCGAACGTCGGCTCGCCGGCGAGCGACGCCTGGCCACCGACGTAGACGTGCGAGATGGTCTCCTCGGTGAGGTTGCCGGCCGTGGCACCGGCGATGGCGCCGAGGAGGACGCGGAGCTCGCTCGGGGCGTTCTCGGCGAGACCGGCGATGAGGTCGTGGACCTCGCCCATCCGGCGGTCGCGGACCTGCTCGTTGAGGACCGTGCGGACGCGCTCGAGGTCGGCGTCGGCGATGGGCTCGCGCAGCTCGACGACGCGTTTCTCGACGCGGCCGGTGTCGGCCACCAGCAGCAGGAGGGCGGTCTGCGGGGTGAGGCTCACGAGCTCGATGAGCTTGAGCCGTGCCGCGTCCATCGCCGGCGCGATCACCAGCGACACCAGGCGTGTGAGCTGGCTCAGCACGGTGCTCGTGCGGAAGAGGAGGTCCTCGACGTCGCGCGCTCCGCCGAGGAGCTCCTGGACGAGCTCGGCCCGCGGGCCGTTCGGCATCTTCGTCATCTCCGACAGCTCGTCGACGAAGTAGCGGTAACCGCGGTCGGTCGGGATCCGGCCGGCGGAGGTGTGGGGCTGGTGGATGTAGCCGAGCTCCTCGAGCGCAGCCATCTCGTTGCGGACCGTCGCGGCGGAGACGTCCAGCTGCGCGACCTCGACGACCCGCTTCGAGCCGATGGGCTCGCCGGTGGCGACGTACTCGCTGACGATCGCGCGGAGGATCTTGACCTTGCGGTCGTCGAGGAGGTCCCGGGCGTCGTCGCGCACGGGCTCGGGACCCGGCGCGGCGCCGGACGACGGGTTGGACGACAGGCTCGACATGGGACACCTCCTCCCGGGGACGGACGCGGTGGGAGGAGCGTACCGGCGCTGGCACTCGCCCCCGAGGTCTGCTAACGGCCCTCCACTGCGCCCCGGTGTCCGTTCGGAGGGACCATCACGCTGCGCTCGCCTACGGTGACCACGACGATGACGGAGCGGCAGGTCACGACGCCGATCGCCCCGCCACCTCCCATCGACCGCCAGGAGCGCCCCGTGGAGCCCAACCCGCCCGGCCATGCCTCCCCGCCCGCCGTGGCGCCAGCGGTCGGCGACCCGCGCTCGACGTCGGAGATCATCAAGGACGTGGTCGGCGAGGTGCAGACGCTGTTCCGCGCCGAGATCGAGCTCGCGAAGCACGAGATCACCGCCGGCATCACCGCACGCGTGCAGGCCCTGGTGTTCGCCGTGGTCGGGGCGGTCTTCGGGCTGTTCGCCCTCGGCTTCCTCGGCGTCACCGTCGCCGTCGCGCTCGCGAACGTCCTGCCGGCGTGGGCCGCCTGGCTGATCGTCTTCGGCGTCTACCTCCTGATCGCGGGCATCGCGCTGTTCGCCGCGATGAAGAAGGCGACCTCCACCCCGATGGCCCCGGAACAGACCAAGCGCTCGATCGAGGAGACGAAGACGTGGGCGACAACCCAGCTCAGACGCTGAGCGAGATCGAGGCGTCGCGCCAGCGGCTGGAGTCGGACATCGACGCCCTCGCCGCCCGCGTCCCCGACAAGGCCGAGCTCGTCGACCAGGCGAAGCTCTACGGCGGCGCGGCCGCCGGCGCCGGCGTCGGCCTGCTCGCGCTCGTCGTCGCGCTCAGGAAGCGGTCCGCCAAGAAGGAGCGCCAGCAGCACGCCCGCGAGACCGCCGAGGCGCTCGCCGAGATCATGGACGTCATCCCCGTCGAGGCGCACGCCCGCATCGAGCACACGTCGTCGAAGAGCGGTCCCATCGCGCTCGTCGCAGCCCTCGCCGGCTTCGCCCTCGCCGTCGCGAACGCCCTCCGCAACCGCTGACCCCGCCCGGCCGGCCCTCCTCGGATCCGTGCACGGTTCCTCGGACCCGTTCCGCAGAAGCGTGGACAGCTCCGGACGGCCGCGGCGGTCAGCCGGGGTAGCAGACGATGATGAGGGTCTGGGTCGCGCGTTCGAGGAGGTACTCGACGCCGTGGCCGAGGAACGGCTTGCCGCCGATCGAGGCGATCTGGCACCCGATCACGATGGTGTCGGCGCGGCGCTCCTCGGCGGCCTCGAGGAGCTGCTCGTGGGCCGAGCTGCCCACGCGGGTGTAGCCGGTCGCGACCGAGCCGAACCGCCCCGCGAGCGCCACCGACCGTGACAGGAGCGTGCGGGCCGTGGAGTGCTGGTCGGCGCGTCCCGACCACACCGCGTGCAGCATCCGGTCGGCGCGCGAGATGACGTGGACGATGTCGACCTCGGCGCCGGTCCGGGTCGAGAGGACGAACGCGACCTCCTCGGCGGCGCGCCCGTCGCGGGTCCCGGTCGCCGCCGTCAGGATCCTCCGGAAGACGAGGCCCTCGCCGGCGTCGCGTGCCGACCGGACGAGCAGCACCGGCAGCGAGGTGGCGACGAGCAGCTGGCCGAGCTGGTCGGACAGCTCCGCCGGCGTCTGCACGTCCTCGCTCGCGCCGAGGCAGAGGAGGTCGTAGCCGAACCGGGATTCGTCGGCGACGACGCGCGCTGGCGAGGTGCCCGCGCGGACCACGCGGTCGACGCGCCGGAGGCCGAAGAGCTCGCTCACCTCGTCGACGACGCGGTCGGCCGCGGCCACGCCGTCCGGCTGGACCGACAGGACGGTCACGCCCGCCTCCGCGTCGAGCGAGAGATCCACGATGCGCGCGGCGAGCCGCGAGTGCGGGCCGCCCCGCGTCGGGAGGAGCACCCGCCGGGCGTTCACGAGCAGACTCTCGCCGAGGAGCGTCTCGCGCTGGATGCGATCGGTCTCGGGAGCGTTGTCCGGCACCCGGGCGAGCGCCCAGTCGAGCAGGGGCGGGGTGATCGCGGAGCTGACGAGCGCGACGGCCACCAGCGCGGTGTACGCGATCTCGCTGAAGACGCCGGCGTCGAGCGCCACGGCGGCGATGACCACACCCAGCGCGCCGCGGGCGGTGAGGCCGGCGCCGATCGCGACCGCGCTGTGCCGGTCGAGGCGGGAGACGGTGGCGCCGAGCGCCGCCCCGCCGATCTTCGCGAGCACGGCCACCACGAGCAGCACGGCGGTCCAACCGAGGATCGCCGGTGAGGCGAGGAGCCGCGCGTCGAGCGCCATGCCGGCGGTCGCGAAGAACAGCGGTCCGAGGAACCCCGTCGTGAGGAGCTCGATGCCGTGGGCCACCTCGCGCCGGCGCAGCGGCGAGCGGCGGAGGGCGACGCCGGCGAGGAACGCCCCGACGAGGGCGTCGATGCCGGCTGCGGCCGAGGCGGCCGCGAAGCCGAGCGCGACCAGGAGGGTGATCGTGAAGGCGCCGGCGATGCCCTCGGTCAGCTCGTAGGACGCACGGAGGAGGCGGTCGACGATGCGCTGCCCGACGACGAGCACGGCGGCGGCGAAGAGCACCACGGCGGCGACCGTGGCCACGGTGTCGACGAGCTCGAACCCGCCCACCTGCGCGGCCGCGGTGAGCACCCCGAGCACGAGCCACCCGACGGTGTCGTCGGCCATGGCCGACACCATCGTGATCTGGCCGATGTCACGCCGCAGGACGCCCATCTCCGCGAGGATCCGGGCGATGACCGGCAGCGCCGACAGCGCCATCGCGAGGCCCACGAAGGCGGCGAACAGCGGACGGTCGGCGAGCTCGCCGAGGAAGCCGTCGGGCGCCAGCCACGCGACGGCCGCCCCGGCGCCCAGCGGGAGCACGAACGCGGCGATGGGGATGGCCGCGGTCGAACGCAACAGGCGGCGCACCAGCGGGACGTCGACCTCGTAGCCGGCGGTGAGGACGATGAGCACGAGCCCGATGGCGGCCAGGCCCAGCACGGGCCCGTTGACCACGGCGTTGCTCGGGAAGAGCTGCTCGGAGACACCGGGCGCGAGGGAGCCGAGGACCGACGGGCCGAGGACGAGCCCGGCGAGGAGCTCGCCGACGACCGACGGCTGACCGATCCGGCGGGCCGCGAACCCCAGCGCCCGTGCGGTCACGAGCAGCACGAGGACCTGGAGGAGGAAGCGGACGACCGCGTCGTCGGCCAGTGCAACCACGGGCCCCCCTCGCGGTCGTCGGATGGCGGACGCGGAGCCTACGGGACCGACGGTGCGCCCCGTCGGCGGCCCCGGTGGAACCGTGCCAGCGTCACATCAGCCGGCGGACCGCCTCGTCGAGCAGGAACCAGCCGCGTGCGGTCGCCTGGAGCCGGCCGCACGACGTCGTGACGAGCCCGAGCCGCATCGCGTCCTCGAGCGCCTCCGCATCGAGCGGCGGCACGTCGTGCGGATGCAGCCCCTCGCGGACGCGGAGGCCCAGCATCAGCCGCTCCTCGGCGCGCTCCGCCTCGGACAGGACCTCGTCCATGGCGACCGGCGACCCGCCGTCCTCGATGGCGGTCACGTAGCGCGGGATCGAGCGGTGGGACCACCAGCGTCGCCCCGCGACGTGCGCGTGCGCCCCGACCCCGAAGGCGAGGTAGTCGCCGTGCCGCCAGTAGAGGAGGTTGTGGTCGCTCCGCAGGGCCGGCGAGCGAGCCCAGTTCGAGACCTCGTAGTGCTGGAAGCCGGCGGCGCCGAGGACGTCGTCCGCGACGTCGAAGCGGTCGGCCTGCAGGTCCTCGTCCGGCGCCGGCATGGTGCCGTCCCGGACCGCCGACCCGAACGGCGTGTTGTCGTGGATCGTGAGCGCGTAGGCGGAGACGTGGTCGGTCCCGACCGCCACGACCCGACGCAGCGTCTCGGCCCAGTCCTCGTCGCGCTCCCCGGGCGTGCCGTAGATGAGGTCGAGGTTGATGCTGCCGATCCCGGCCGCGCGGGCCTCCGCGACCGCCGCGACGGGCCGCTCGGGTCCGTGCTGCCGCTCGAGCGTCGCGAGGACGTGCGGCGCGAACGACTGGGCCCCCATCGACACACGGGTCACGCCGGCGGCGACGAGGCGCTCGAACAGCGCGACGCTGGCGGTCTCGGGGTTGCACTCGACCGTGACCTCCGCGTCGCCGGCGAGGTCGAGCTCGGCGACCACGCGCTCGACCAGGCCGGCGAGGTCGTCCGGAGGGAGGAGCGTCGGCGTGCCACCGCCCACGAAGATCGAGGTCACCTCGGGCCAGTGATCGTCGAGCTCGGCGCTGGCGGGTGCGACCGCACGGCGTCCACCGGCGACGGTGCGGGCGATGTCGGCGTGGACGGCGGCGACGTAGCGGTGCATCCAGCCGGCCTTGTCGTCCCACGTCGCGAAGTCGCAGTACCCGCACCGGTGGGCGCAGAACGGCACGTGGAGGTAGACCCCGAAGCCGGCCGCGGGGCCGCTCTCGACGGGGTCGTCGAGCCACCGCTCGCTCCCATGGCCGAGCCAGCGGCTCGTGGGCGGGGCGTCGGGCGTGGACATGGCCCCCGACGGTACCGCCGGGGTCAGTCGCCGAGCGTCCGGCGCATCCCGCTCGCGGCGATCTTCCCGATGACCTCGAAGACCGGCGTGCCGAGCTTCTCGAGCACGTCCGGCGCCGTCGTGTCGACGTTCGCGCTCCAGACGACCTCGGTGCCGTCGGGCGTGGCGGCGAACGTGATGTCGTCGATGGACGTGACGCCGCCGCCGTGCCCCTCGAGGACGACGTGGCGTCCGGGCTCGAACGTCGTGATCTCGTAGGTCAGCTCGAAGCCGGTCACGCTGCGGACCAGGAAGCGGCTCCCCTCCCCCAGCTCGCCCTCGTCGAGGCGCACCGAGCGCTCGAAGCTGGGGTCCCACTCGGAGAGGTTGGAGAAGTCCGCGACGAAGCGGAACGCCTCCGCCGGCGGCACATCGAGCTGGATGTGCTCCTGGATCCGCATGGTCATGGGCCTGCTCCGATGGGTGGGCGGGTCGGTGAGCGCCCGGATCAGCGGCCGGATCAGCGGCCGGAGAAACGGGCCTCGCGCCGCTCGATGAAGCTCATCACGCCTTCCTGGGCGTCCTCGCTCTGCATGACCTCGTCGACGAGCCCCCGCAGGTGACGCTTGGCGGGCTCGGGTCCCTCGTCGCGCGTGAGCCGGGCGTTCGCGAGCGTGCCGCGGACCCCGATGGGCGCCTGCGCCGCGATGCGGTGGGCGATGGCGGCCGCACGGTCGACGTGCGCGCCGGCGGGGACGACCTCCTGGACCAACCCGATGCGGAACGCCTCCTCGGCACCGAACTCCTCGGCGGTGAGGAGCCAGCGCATCGCGTTCCCCCAGCCGAGCTGCGCGTGGGCCCGGAGGGTCGCGCCGCCGAACGGCAGGATCCCGCGGCCGATCTCGAGCTGGTTGAAGCGCACGTCGTCGGCCGCGACCACGACGTCGCTCGCGAGCGCGAGCTCGATCGACAGCGTGAACGCGATGCCGTTGACGGCCATCACGACCGGCTTCGGGACCTGCGGACCCCACACGCCGAACGGGTCGTACGCACGCCCCCCGGACAGGGCCTCCGGCCCGCGCTCGGCCACGGCCTGGCCGACCTCGGCGAGGTCGAGCCCGGCCGAGAAGTGGTCGCCCGTCGCGTAGACCATCCCGACCCGGATCCCCTCGTCCTCCCCGAGCCGCTCGTACGCGGCCGCGAACTCGTCGATCATCGCGAGGTCGAAGGCGTTGCGCTTCTCGGGACGGTCGATGCCGATGCGGAGCACGTGCCCGTCGACCTCGGTGACCACACGCTCGCCCACGATCTCGTCCTCCCGACCCGACAGGGGGTGTCACCGTAGTCTCGCGAGCCGGAGCGACCGGGACGGCGGAGGACGAGGTGGGCGACGGCGGACGCGTGATCGTGGTGGGCGCCGGCGTGTTCGGTGCCGCCACCGCCAGCGAGCTCGCCGGCCGCGGCTGGGACGTCGTGCTCGTCGAGCGCTACCACCCGGGGCACGTCCGGGCGTCGTCGGGCGGCCTGTCGCGCGTCCTCCGCTTCGGCCACGGCGACGACGTCTGGCACACCTCCTCCGCCTACCGGTCGCTCGCCGCGTGGGGTGAGCTGGAACAGGACGTCGGCGAGGAGCTCGTCGTCCGCACCGGGATGATGTGGTTCGCCCACGCCGAGGACGGCTGGGAGGCGACGACCGAGCGGACGCTGCGGGCCGCGGGCATCCCCGTCGAGCGCCTGACGCCCGAGGACGCCGCACGCGCCTTCCCGAGCCTCGCGACCGACGACCTCGCGTTCGTCCTCCACGAGCCCGAGGCCGGCGCGATCCGTGCCGACCGCGCCACGCGGGCCCTGGTCCGCCAGGCCGAGCGACGGGGCGCCGAGGTCGTCGTCGGCCACGCCCAGCGCGCCGGCGACGGCGTGAGCGTCGATGGGGCGCGTCTCGAGGCCGACGCCGTCGTGTGGGCCTGCGGCCCGTGGCTCCCCGGCCTCTTCCCCGGGCTCGTCCACCTCCGGATCACGCGTCAGGAGGCGGTGTACTTCGGGGCGCCGGCGGCCTGGCGCGCGTCGCAGGTCCCCACCTGGGTCGACTACGACGGCGCCGCGTACGGCACCGGCGACATCGACGGCCACGGGTTCAAGTGCGCCCCGGACGTCGAGGGCGACGAACTCGACCCCGACACCGAGGACCGGCGCCCGTCGCCCTTCTCCGTCGAACGCGCGCGCGAGCTCATCGGGCACCGGTTCCCCGCGCTCGCCCAGGCCCCGGTCGTGCAGACGCGCGTGTGCCAGTACAGCCTCACCGCCGACACCCGCTTCGTCCTCGCGCCCGTGCCCGAGGCACCGGGGGTGTTCGTCGCCGGCGGCGGCTCCGGCCACGGCTTCAAGCACGGTCCGACGATCGGCCGCGTCATGGCCGACCTCGTCGAGGGCCACGCCGCGCCGGACCCCGCGTTCGGACTCGGACCGCGCCACGCCGGCACCAAGCTCCGCACCGCCGGCGCCCGGTGAGGCGAACCCGACCGTTACCGCCGTCTCACCGCTCGCTCCCGCGCCAACGGCGGGTTCTGGCTCCGTCGCGACGCCATCGCTGCCGCCGGCTTCCGTGATGGCACGGTCAGCGAGCACGTCGCATCCGGACGCTGGATGGTGTGGTTCGACCACGTGTACCCGCCGGCGGGGATGCCGGACACGTGGGACCATCGCATCCGGGCGGCGTACCTCCGCGCGGGTCCGGATGCCGTGGTCACCTGGCGCAGCGCCGCGAGGCTGGTGGATCTCGCCGGCTTCGACGACACCGAGTCGCTCGAGTTCCTCGTCCCACGGCTCCACACGCCGCGCATCCCCGGTATCACGGTCGCTCGGGACCCCGACCTGGTCGACGAGGAGATCGTCGCCTTCACGACCGTCCCTCGCGTCGCCGACGTGACCCGGCGGACCTCCAGCCGGCGATCCTCGACAACCCCGGCACGACGGGGAACCCGAAGCCCACGCGTGTCCTCCAGAGGCTCGACCCGAGGATGGCCCGGGCACGTGCGGTCTCCGAGACCGACGTCATCGAGACGCTCGTCGCCATCGGAGACGAGCGGTTCGAGGTGAACGCGCGCCGGGTCCTCGACTGCGGACGCCCGGTCGAGTTCGACGTGCTCCTCCTGGCGGACGACGAGCGCGACGTCGAGCGCCGACGGCGATCGAGGCGAGCGGTCACCCCCGTCGAAATCATCCCCGCCACGCACGCGCGGGACAACGCCGCGGTCGCCGCGGCGGTGAAGAAGCTGCCAGAACGGTCGCGCCGAACGGGATCCGAGCAGAAGAGCTCAGCGTGCTGAGGGGTCCTGCTCCGATCGCGGCAGCGAGGGTCAGTCCTGGCGGACGGCGCCGGTCTTGAGGGCGGCGACGAAGGCTTCCTGCGGGACCTCGACGGACCCGACGGCCTTCATCTTCTTCTTGCCCTCCTTCTGCTTCTCGAGGAGCTTGCGCTTGCGGCTGACGTCACCGCCGTAGCACTTGGCGAGGACGTCCTTGCGCTTGGCCTTGATGGTCTCGCGGGCGATGACCTTGGCGCCGATCGCGGCCTGGATCGGGATGTCGAACATCTGCCGGGGGATCAGCTCCTTCAAGCGCTCGACCATCGTCTTGCCGTACTCGTAGGCGCGGTCGCGGTGGACGATCGCGGAGAACGCGTCCACCGGCTCCTTGTTGAGGAGCACGTCGACCTTGACGAGGTCGGACTCGAGGTAGTCGCTGCGCTCGTAGTCGAGCGAGGCGTACCCGCGCGTCATCGACTTCAGCTGGTCGAAGAAGTCGGTGATGATCTCGGCGAGCGGCAGGATGTAGCGCATCTCCACGCGCTCCTCGGTGAGGTAGTCCATCGCCACCATCTGGCCGCGCCGGCCCTCGCACAGCTGCATGACCGGCCCGACGTAGTCGTTGGGCGTCACGATCATCGCCTTCACCGTCGGCTCCTCGACGCGGAGGATGCGGTTCGGCTCGGGGAGGTCCTGCGGGTTCGAGACCTCCATCGTGAGGTGCTCGCCGTCGTCGCCCTTGGCCTCGAGCACCACGTGGTAGCGCACGCTCGGGGCGGAGGTCACGAGCGGGATGTTGAACTCGCGGTCGAGCCGCTCGGTGATGATCTCGAGGTGCAGCAGGCCGAGGAAGCCGCAGCGGAAGCCGAAGCCGAGCGCCACCGAGGTCTCGGGCTCGAAGGTGAACGAGGCGTCGTTCAGCTGCAGCTTCTCGAGCGCGTCGCGCAGCACCGGGAAGTCGTCGGAGTCGACCGGGTAGAGCCCGGAGTAGACCATCGCCAGCGGCTCGCGGTAGCCGGGGAGCATGGGCACGTCCTTGGCGCCCTTGCCGGCGAGGGTGATCGTGTCACCGACCTTCGCCTGGCTGACCTCCTTGATGGCCGCCGACAGCATCCCGACCTCGCCGGGCCCGAGCTCCCGGATCGGCGTCTCCTCGGGCGAGTGCACCGCGAGGTCGTCGATCTCGTTCTCGTAGCCGGTCGCGCGCATGTGGATCTTGTCGCCCGGGTGGAACGTGCCGTCGATCACCCGGAAGTACACGAGCGCCCCGCGGTAGGCGTCGTAGACGGAGTCGAAGATCAGCGCCCGTGGCGGCCCGTCGACGTTCGTGCGCGGCGCCGGCACCTTCTCGACGATCGCGTCGAGGACCTCCTTCACGCCCTCGCCGGTCTTGGCCGAGATGCGCAGCACGTCGGAGGGCTCGCCGCCGATGATCGACGTCATCTCGCGCGCGACCTCGTCGGGGCGCGCGGCCGGGAGGTCGATCTTGTTCAGCACCGGGATGATCTCGAGGTCGGCCTCCAGCGCGAGGTAGAGGTTCGCGATCGTCTGTGCCTGCATGCCCTGCGCGGCGTCGACGAGGAGGATGGCTCCCTCGCAGGCGTTCAGCGCCCGGGACACCTCGTAGCTGAAGTCGACGTGGCCGGGCGTGTCGATCAGGTTCAGGAGGTACTCGGGACCGCCGCTGCCACGCCCTTCGGGCTCGTACGGGATGCGGGCGGTCTGGGCCTTGATCGTGATCCCGCGCTCGCGCTCGATGTCCATCTTGTCGAGGTACTGCGCACGCATCTTGCGGGGGTCGACGAGCTCGGTGATCTGCAGCATGCGGTCGGCCAACGTCGACTTGCCGTGGTCCACGTGGGCCACGATGCAGAAGTTGCGGATGCGCTCGATGGGGTAGGTCACCGGGAGACGTGGCCTTCGTGCAGAGGGAGTGGTCTTGGCCACGGAGTCCGGGCCGAGAGGTGGGTCCGAGGGTACCGGCGTCACCTCGGCGCCCCGCCCCAGCGGGCGGGGTCCGTCCAGCGGGAGGAAGCCGTCGCGGAGCACATCCGTCCAGTGGCGCCACGGGTTCACCGATCTCGGCAGCGCGACCCTGACGCCCGTGCACGCCCTCACGCGGGGTCGGCGCCCCTGGAACGGGGCACCGGCAGGCGGTTGCCCGTCGCGCCGGGCCGCTGGTACCCTCCGCGTCCGGCTCGCCACGCGTGCCCGGTCTGCGCTCTCCTCCTCACTCCAGGCGCGCTCGGCCGTGCGGTGACGTCCGCTCCCTCCTCAACGTGCTCCAGACCCGAACGGGATCGACCGTGGCAAACATCAAGTCGCAGATCAAGCGGAACCGCCAGAACGAGAAGGCGCGTCAGCGCAACCAGGCGGTCAGGTCGCGCCTCAAGACCGAGCTGAAGAAGTTCCGCACGGCCGTCGAGGCGGGCGAGCGCGAGGCCGCCGAGGCCGCGTTCAGGACCGCCACCCGCGAGCTCGACAAGGCCGCGACCAAGGGCGTCATCCACGGAAACAACGCGGCGAACAAGAAGTCGCGCATGGCCAAGAAGCTGCAGGCGCTCTAGGGACCTCCGCACGCAGACGACGGGCGCCCTCGGGGGCGCCCGTCGTGCGTCCGGGGCAGACGCGTTCCGGCGGACGTCGACCACTAGGCTCGGCGCGAGCCCGACCGCCACCGTGAGGGACCGAGTGCCCGACCACCCGACGCCCAACGGAACGTCGTCGACCGCCTCCGGCGCGATGGACGAGGTGCTCGCCGAGGTCGCGGCGATCGCCCCGGACGGGCGCGGCCAGGTCGTCGTGGACTTCGCAGAGGCGGCCCTGCGCCGGGTCCCCGCCAACCAGCTGCGACAGGCGGACCGACGCCTGACCGCCCGCCAGCTCGTCGACGCGTTCACGGTCGCCGACGAGCGCCGGGCCGACGAGCTCGCGATCCGCGTCTTCACGCCCGAGGTCGCGCTCGACGGCTGGAGCAACCCGGGCACGGTCATCCAGATCGCCTCCGAGGACCGCCCGTTCCTGCTCTCGACGGTCACCGAGGAACTGGAGCTGCGGGGCCTCGAGCTCGTGCGCTCGCTCCACCCCATCGTCGGGGTCCGGCGCGACGGGGACGGGCGCATCCAGGAGGTGCTGCCCGCGCGGACCGCGGAGGAGCGGGAGTCGTTCCTCCACATCGAGCTCGACGCCGTGCTCGGTGCCGACGACGCCCTCGAGCTCTCCTCCACCCTCGAGCGGCTCCTCTCGGACGTGACCGCCGCCACCCGCGACTACGAGGCGATGTGCGCGCAGGTGCGCGCCGTCGCCGACCGGCTGCGCCGCGAGCCGCCGCCCGGGGTCGACCCGGAGCAGTCGGTCGAGACCGCGGCGCTCCTGAGCTGGCTCCTCGACGAGAACTTCGTCCTCCTCGGCACGCGCGAGTACGAGGTGATCCCGGGCAACGACGGCCGCGACGCGGTCCGCGTCAAGCCCGGCTCCGGCCTCGGCGTCTTGACCCACGAGGCGTCCTCGCGCTTCGCGACGCCCGTCGCGATCGAGGACCTCGAACCGGACTTCCGCCGTCGCGTCACCGACACCGCGCTCCTCACGATGTCGCGGACCAACCGGCTGTCCACGGTCCACCGACGGGCCCGGATGGACTACGTCGGCATCAAGCGCATCGGTCCGGACGGCACCGCCCGCGGCGAGTTCCGCGTCGTCGGCCTGTTCACGCGCAAGGGCTACACCGAACCGGCGCGGACCACCCCCGTCCTCCGGCGCAAGCTCTCGAGCATCCTCGAGCGCGAGGACGTCGTCCCCGGCTCCTACGACGAGATCACGCTCATCTCGCTCTTCCAGGCACTCCCGAAGGACGAGCTGTTCCAGGCGTCCGAGGACGACCTCCACGAGCTCCTCCTCGGTCTCTTCCACGCCGAGGAGCACCGCGAGACGCGCGTCATGACACGCGTCGACCACGTGACCCGCACCGTGAGCGTGCTCGTCGCCGTACCCCGTGACCGTTACAACCCGCAGCTGCGCCAGGACCTCCAGACGCTGTTCCTGGAGCGCTTCGGCGGCGACCGCGTGGACGTCGACCTGTCGCTCGGGGACCGCGCCGAGGCGCTCGTCCGCTTCAACGTCCAGATCGCGGGCGACACCATGCCCGACGTGCGCCCTGCCGCGCTCGAGCGGGAGGTGCGGGCGCTGGCGCGCTCGTGGATCGACGACGTCATGGTGGCGCTCACGCGCCGGTACGGCGACGCCGACGGCAAGCGCCTGGCGCGCCGCTTCGCGGAGCGGTTGCCCCGCTCCTACCGCGACGCGACGCCCCCCGGTCGGGCGCTCGACGACATCGCGCTCCTCGACCAGGTCGACCGCGAGGACCTCGAGCTCGCCGTCGTCCTGCAGCCCGCCGAGCCGGGCAAGCTCGTGCGGCTCAAGGCCGCGCAGCACGGGGACACGCTCGAGCTGTCGAGCTTCATCCCCATCCTCGAGTCGCTCGGGCTCACGGTGGTGGAGGAGATCCCGTACGTCCTCGAGGGCGACGGACCCGCCGTGTCGATCAGCGACTTCGGTGTCCGCGCGAGCGCCGGCGGCTCCATCGACGTGGCGACCGACGGCCCGCGGCTCGCCGAGGCGACCATCGCGGCGTGGCGCGGACAGGTCGAGGTCGACTCGATGAACCGGGTCATCCTGACCGGTGGGTTGACGTGGCAGCAGGTGTCGGTCCTGCGGGCCTACCGTCGCTACCGGCGTCAGGTCGGGACCGCGTACACGGCCGAGTACGTCAACGAGACCCTCGCGTCGCACCCGGCGGTCGTCGCGGCGCTGCTGGCGTACTTCGACGCGAGGTTCTCGCCGGCGGTCGACGTCACCGAGGAGGAGCTGGCCGTCCACCGCCAGCGCGTGATCGACCGCTGCGACGAGGTCGAGCGGCTCGACCACGACCGCATCATGCGCTCCTTCCTGTCGCTGATGGACGCGACGCTGCGCACCAACGCGTTCCGGGACGACGCGACGGCCGAGCGCCCCGACGGCCGGCACATCCCGTACCTGTCGTTCAAGATCGACCCGTGGGCCGTGCCGGACATCCCGCGCCCCGTCCCCTACCGCGAGATCTTCGTCTACTCCCCCCTCGTCGAGGGCATCCACCTCCGCGGTGGCCCCGTGGCCCGCGGCGGGCTGCGCTGGTCGGACCGGCAGGACGACGTCCGCACCGAGGTCCTGGGCCTCCTCAAGGCGCAGATCCTCAAGAACGCGGTGATCGTCCCGACCGGCGCCAAGGGCGGGTTCGTCGTGAAGCGTCCGCCGGCCGATCGCGGCGAGCTCCGCGCCGAGGTCGAGCGCCAGTACGTGACCTTCGTCCGCGGCCTCCTCGACCTCACCGACAACCTGGCCGGCGGGGATGTCGTGCCGCCGCCGGACGTCCGCCGGCACGACGGTGACGACCCCTACCTCGTCGTCGCGGCCGACAAGGGCACGGCGACGTTCTCCGACCTCGCCAACTCGGTCGCGGCCGACTACGACTTCTGGCTCGGCGACGCCTTCGCGTCCGGCGGGTCCCGCGGGTACGACCACAAGGCGCTCGGCATCACCGCGCGCGGGGCGTGGCTGGCGGTCCGCCGCCACTTCCGCGAGCTCGGCATCGACACCCAGACCGAGCCCATCAGCGTCGTCGGCATCGGCGACATGTCCGGCGACGTGTTCGGCAACGGCATGCTCGCCTCGCGGACCATCCGCCTCGTCGCCGCGTTCGACCACCGCGACATCCTCATCGACCCGGACCCCGACGCGGCCGCGATGTTCGAGGAGCGCAAGCGCCTCTACGACACCGCCGGCTCGACCTGGCAGGACATCGACCGCGCGCTCCTCTCCGAGGGCGGCGGCGTGTGGTCGCGGGACACGAAGATGATCGAGCTCAACGGCCGCATCCGGGAGCTCCTCCGGATCGAGGACACCGAGCTCCCGCCGGACGAGCTCATCCAGGCGATCCTCCGCGCGCCGGTCGACCTGCTGTGGGCGGGCGGCATCGGCACCTACGTGAAGGCTTCGGAGGAGACCCACGACGACATCGGCGACCGCGCGAACGACGAGCTGCGGGTGGACGCCGACGAGCTCCGCGCGCGGGTGATCGGCGAGGGCGCCAACCTCTCGATCACCCAGCGGGCCCGCGTGCAGTACGCCCGCCGTGGCGGACGTCTGAACCAGGACGCGGTCGACAACGCGGCCGGCGTCGACATCTCCGACCACGAGGTCAACGTCAAGATCCTGCTGGGCGTCGCCCTCGAGGACGGGCTCATCGACGTCGAGGAGCGCGACCGCCTCCTCGCTGCCGTCACCGACGACATCGTCGAGCACGTCCTCACCGACGTCGACCGCCAGACGTGGGTGCTGTCGCAGGAGGTGCGCACGAGCGTGCGCGCGCTCGACCAGTACGAGGCCGTGATGCGCACGCTCGAGGACGAGGTGGGCCTCGACCGCGAGATCGAGGCGTTGCCGGACCCGGCCGAGATGGCCCAGCGCGCCGAGGCCGGGGCGGGGCTCGGTCGTCCCGAGCTCGCGACCCTCGTGGCCTCGGTGAAGCGCGTCCTCGCCGCCGACCTCCTCGCCTCCGACCTCCCCGACCAGCCGGCCTTCCAGCCGACGTTGCGGACCTACTTCCCGCCGCTCCTGGTCGAGCGCTTCGAGGCGCTCCTCCCCCGGCACCGGCTGCGGCGTGAGCTGATCGCGATGGCCGTCGCGAACGACATCGTGAACCGGCTCGGCGTCACGTTCGTGTTCCGCCTCGCCGGCGAGACCGGCGTTCCCCGTGCCCGCGTCGTGGCGGCGTACTGGGCGGCCCGGGCCGTCGCGGACGCCGACCGCGCCTGGCGCGGGCTGGAGTCCCTCGCGACCATCCTCGACCCCGACCGGCAGCTGAGCCTCAAGCAGGGTGTGGACGAGACCGTCGCCGAGCTGACGCGCGCCTACCTCGGCGATGCCACCGGCGCCGACGTCGAGGCGGTCATCGACCGCGACGCCCCGGTCGTCGAGGCGTTCCGTGGCGATCTGATGCAGGTCGGCACCGACGACCAGCGCCGGCGACGGGTCGACCGCGCCAACACGCTCATGGACGACCTCGTCGACCCGGACCTCGCGGCCTACCTCGCCACGAGCCGGGACCTCACCCTCGGACCCGACGTCGCGGCCGTCTTCCGCGGCCTCGGTCCCGACAGCGCGCTCGGTCCCAGCGCCATCACCGACGCGTTCCTGCGGCTCGCGAGCGCGCTCGGGGTCGACCGGCTCCGGCGGGTGCTCGACCGCATCGAGCCCGAGGGTCGCTGGTCGCGCTGGCAGCACGGTGGCCTGCTCGGCGACCTCCGCGAGGTCCAGCGCGCGGCCGTGGCGCGGACCCTGCGCGAGGAGCCGTCCCTCGCCGGGCCGGACGCCGTCCAGCGCTTCCTCACCCGCCGTGACGCCGCCCTCCGGCACGCCATCGACCTCATCCGCGACGTCGAGTCGGACGAAGAGCCCACCCTCGACGCCGTCAGCGTCGCCGTGCGCGCGATCCGGACCGCCCTCGACGAGCAGGGGTGAGCCCGGGCTCCCGGCCCTACCTCCGCCCCGCGATCGCGCTCGGCGCGGCCGTCGGCGTGTTCGGGATGACCTTCGGGGTCCTGTCGAGCGCCGCCGGCATCGGCGTGGCGAAGACCGTCGCGATGTCGCTCCTCACGTTCACGGGCGCGTCGCAGTTCGCGGTGGTGGGCGTGCTCGCCAGCGGTGGGACGGTGACGGCGGCGATCGGTTCCGCGCTCCTCCTCGCGGCACGGAACGGCGCGTACGGGCTCGCGCTGTCGCCCACCCTCGGCGGCCGCCCCGCCCGTCGGCTCCTCGCGTCCCACCTCGTGATCGACGAGTCGACGGCAATGGCCGTCGGGCAGCACGATCCGGCGCACGCCGAGGGGGCGTTCTGGGCGACGGGGTTGTCCGTGTTCGTGTTCTGGAACCTCGGCACCGTCATCGGCGCGCTCGGCGGGCAGGTGATCGGCGACCCGGCCGCCCTCGGACTCGACATCGCCTTCCCCGCGGGGTTCCTCGCGCTCCTGGTGCCGCTGCTGCGGGGACGGGGCGGGCGCATCGCGGCGGCGACGGGCGCGGTCATCGCGGCGGTCGCGCTCCCCTTCGTGCCGCCCGGCGTGCCGATCCTGCTGGCCGCCCTCGGGGTGGTGCCGGGGCTGCTCCTCGCCGACGCCCACACGACCGACACGGGCGACGCGCCATGAGCTGGACGGCCGTGCTCCTGCTGTCCGCGGGGGCCTACCTCCTCAAGGTCGCCGGGGTGCTCGGCGGCCGCTACGCGGTCCGTCCGGTGGCGCTGCGGACCGTGGCGCTGCTGCCGCCCGCGCTCCTCGCGGCGCTGGTGGTGGTGCAGACCTTCGGCGGCGAAGGCGGCGTGGTGCTGGACGAGCGCGCGGCGGGACTCGCGGTCGCCGGCGTCGCCGTCTGGCGGCGGGCGCCGTTCGTCGTGGTGGTCGTCCTCGCCGCCGCCGTCACGGCCGGACTCCGGGCGCTCGCCTGAGTACGCGAACGCGCCCTCAGCCGCTGGCCTTGATCGCCTGGCGCAGGTCGTCGAGGAGCACGTCGACGCCCCCGAGGCCGATGGCGAGCCGCAACATCCCCGGGAGGATGCCGGCGTCGATCCGCTCCTCGGGCGACATGTTGAAATGCGACGAGTTGAACGGCAGGCTCGCGAGCGTCTCGACGCCGCCGAGGCTCGTGGCCTCGACCGCTACGCGCAGGCTCCGGACGGCGCGCAGCGCCCGCTCGTCGCCACCCTCCGGCACGAGGATCAGCATGGCGCCGCGGCGCTCGGGCATGACTCGGTCGACGACCGCGCCGGCGTCGGGGTGGTCGGCCTCGTGCCCTTCGGGACCGAGGCCGGGCTGTCGCCGGAGCAGATCGACCGCTGCCTCGATCTGATGGAGCGCCTGACGACCACCTCTCGACGCCCGCGGACGACGGACGCCTGACGGCGCGGCCACCGGGTCCGCCGTCAGCGCTGGGCCGCCTCAGCCGTGTTGACGGTCGCGGTCGGGGATGCGGCGGTCTCCGCCTCGCCGGCGCCCTCGGGCTCCGTCCCGCCCCGCTCGACGGTGGAGGCGATGGCGTGCACGCCCCAGCTGGCCAGTCGGCCCAGGACCAGGAGTCCGATGAGCGTCACGAGCGAACGTTTCGCGGCGTCCACGGGGTCGAGCGTCCCCACGACGAGCATGGCGGCGACCGGCACCAACGCGAGCAGTCCGAGGGCGCCGATCGAACGACGGAGGGGACCGACGGACATGTGCGACTCCTCAGGCGTGTCGGGGCAGGAGCGACCGGATGGTCAGGGCGACGTCGACCGGTGTCGCCCGGACGGCACGGTTCCCGGTCGCGGCGCCGGAGCCGTAGCCGAGGATGAGCCCCAGTCGGCCGGCCGCCGTGAGCGCCGAGGGCAGGGATTCGTCGCCGACCCACGAGACCGCCGTCACGTCGTCGAGGAGGAAGCCCTCCCAGCGGGCGCCGCCCACCACCAGGTGCAGCCACCGGCGCGCACGCACGTCCGCGACGAACCGGCGACCCGTCGGCCCGTCTGTGACGCGCAGTCCCGCCGAACGGTCCTCGGCCACGAGCTCACCCGGACGGGCGACGTCGAGCCCGAGGCCGGACGCGAGGCGGTGTGCACGGGGACCGACCAGGACGAAGTCGCGGGTCGGGAGCGGACGGCACCAGCTGCTGACGGCGCCGGCGAGCGCCATCACCCAGGCGGCGTCGTCCGCCGGGTCGAGGTCCTCGCAGGCCCCGACGACGACGTCCGGGAGGCCGAGTCCGCGCAGTCGGTCCAGGCTCCACGCCACGCCTGTGGGGACACGGGCGGCGACGTCGTCCGCACCGCCCGGGTCCTGGGGCGCCGCGGGTGCCGCCGAGGTGACCGTGGTCGGCCCGACGGCCGGCGGCGGCGCCGTCCCGGCCGCAGGCGGTGCGACGACGGGCGTCTCGACGGCGGACGCAGCGGCCGGCGGCGTCTCCACAGGCGGCACCTGGGCCGGCGGCGGCGTGTCCACGGGGGGGGCGCCGGCGGCCGGGGCCGACATCGTCGCCGGCCCGGCCCCCGCCAGGGCCAGCTCCCGGACGAGCACCTCCTGGAACGCCGACTCCTGGTGGTCCTCCTGCTGCATGAGCCGTGCCAGCACGGCGTCGAGGCCCGCGGCATGCGGGTCCTCCGCCGGCTCCTCGGTCGGCTCCTCCCTCGGCGTCGAGCCCGACGTCGCCGCGACCGGGGACACGCGGGGCCGGGCGACGAGCTGGACCTGCTCGCGGGCGAAGAACCCCTTCCATCCGCCGCGGTGCACCTTCTCGGCGCTCACGATCTCGGCGTCGGACCCGAGTCGGGCGCCGACCTCTGCGAGGGCCTCGGCGGCCGTGTCGGCCTCGATCACCAGGGCGCCGTCAGGGCGCGTGTCAAGCGTGGGCATGGACATCGTCGATCACTCCGATGGCGTCGATACGGACGTGGGCGGGCAGTTCGGGGTAGGCCAGCATGGGGAGCTCGAGCCCCAGGCTGGCGAAGGAGCGTGCGAGCGGGGCTCGCAGCGGCTGACCGGTGACGACCGCGACCGGTGCCGGGTCGGCCAGTGGACGCTCGAGGTGGTGCTGGATCTGCAGGCCGATCCGCTGGAGGCGGGCCGGATCGATCACCAGGTGGACGGTGCCGTCGACCTCCTGGAGGCACTCGTGGAGGGACGCCTCGAGCGCCGGGTCGATCGTCAGCACGGCGAGCTTCCCCTCCGGCGCAACCCGGGCCACGATCGCCGGTCCGAGCGCCACACGGGCCGCCGCGGCGAGGTGCTCCACCGCACGGGTCTCCGCGGCCCGGGCGGCGACCGCCTCGGCGATGCGTCCGAGGTCCCGGATCGGCACGCGGTCGGCGAGCAGCCGGCGCAGCACCGCCTGGAACAGCGGCAACGGCAACATCTCGCTCCCGATCTCGCCGGCGAGGAGGGGTTCGTCGTAGCGGAGGCCCTCGACGAGCAGCTGGACCTGCTGGCGGGTCAGGAGCTCGGCGGCGTTGGCACGCACGACCTCCGCCAGGTGCGTGACCACGACGGAGGACCGGTCGACGACCGTGGCGCCCGCGGCACCCGCGGCGGAGCGTGCCTCGACCGGTACCCAGTAGGCGGGGAGGTTGAACACCGGCTCGACGGTCTCCTCGGCGCCGAGCGAGGCGAGCTCGCGACCGTCGCCCGACGGCAGCGCGAGGACCCGGTCGCGGGGCGCGGCGCCGCGGGCGATCTCGACGCCGTGGAGCAGGATCCGGTAGGTGGCCGTCGGCAGGGACACGTCGTCGCGGGTGCGGACGTAGGGCATCACGATGCCGAGGTCCGTGGCGACCTGTTGACGCAGCGCCCGGACGCGGTCGAGGAGGTCGCCGCCGCGGGCGGGGTCGGTCAGGTCGAGGATGTCGTAGGCGAGGTGGAGCTCGAGGGCCTCCACCTTCATCTGGCCGATGAGGCTCTCCGGGTCGTCGGCACCGGCGACCACGACCGAGGATGCCTCGTCGCCGGCTGCCTCGGCCCCCGCCGCCTCGGTCCGCCGCTTGGTGGCGACCGCGTAGAGCGCGACGGCCATCACGAGGAACGGCACCTTCGGCAGGCCCGGGACGAGCATGAACGCGCCGGCGATGATGGCCGCGACCCGGAGGGCCTCGGGGTTGGCGAAGAGCTGGTGGCCGACCTGGGGGCCGAGATCGTCGTCGTCGCCGACGCGGGTCACGAGCAGGCCGGTGGCGATGGAGATCATCAGCGCCGGGATCTGGCTGACGAGGCCGTCGCCGACCGTCAGGAGGGCGTACGTGGCGGCGGCCTCGCTGACATCCATGCCGAGGGACACGATCCCGATCGTGAGTCCGCCGATGAGGTTGATGACCACGATGATGATCCCGGCCATCGCGTCGCCCTTGACGAACTTCGACGCACCGTCCATCGCGCCGTGGAAGTCGGCCTCCTTGGCGACCCGTTCGCGACGCGCTCGTGCCTGGTCCTCGTCGATGAGGCCGGCAGCGAGGTCGGCATCGATCGCCATCTGCTTGCCGGGCATGGCGTCGAGGGTGAACCGCGCGGCCACCTCGGCGACGCGCCCGGCGCCGTTGGTGATCACGGCGAACTGGATCACGATCAGGATCAGGAAGACCACGAGCCCGACGACGACCGAGCCGCCGATCACGAAGTTGCCGAAGGTCTCGATGACCTTCCCGGCGTAGCCGTCGAGCAGGACGAGCCGCGTCGACGACACGTTCAGTGCCAGCCGGACGAGCGTCGTCATCAGCAGGAGCGACGGGAACACCGACAGCTGCAGCGTGTCCTTGAGGTTCATCACGGTCAGGAGGATCACGATCGCGACCGTGATGTTGACGGCGAGGAGAACGTCGAGCAGCACCGCCGGCAGCGGGATGACCATCATCAGGACGGCACCCACGAGCAGGGCGGGCATGGCGCCCTGGACCAGACGGTTGTTCACGCGAGCCTCCGGCCGCGACGGCGGTATGCGGTGGCGAGCACGACCGCCACGGCCTCGTACAGGGCGGCGGGGACGAACTGCCCCACCTTGCAGGTCCGGTAGAGCGATCGCGCCAGCGGCTTGTGCTCGGTCACGAGGACGCCGTGCTTGTGGGCGGCGGCGCGGATCTTGGCCGCGACGTGGTCCGCGCCCTTGGCGACGACACGGGGTGCGGCGTCACCGTCGGCGTAGCGCAGTGCCACCGCGAAGTGGGTCGGGTTGGTCACCACCACGTCGGCGGTCATGACGTCCCGGAGCATGCGGTTCCGGGAGAGCTCCTGGGCGCGTCGCCGGCGCTGTGCCTTGATGAGGGGGTCGCCGTCGCTGTCCTTGTGCTCCTTCTTGACGTCCTCCTTGCTCATCTTCATCTCGCGGTCGTTCTTGCGCCGGTTCCAGGCGTAGTCGGCCCCCGCCAGGACGATCGCCAGGCCGGTCGCGCGCCACAGGATGGTGGTGGTCTGCGCGAGCGTGCGCTCCAGCCCGCTGCCGAGGTCGCGGGCGGAGGCGAGGTGGGCCGCGACCTGGCTGATCGGCGCCCACAGGAGCAGCACCAGCGCGCCCAGCTTGATGGTGGTGCGCACGAGCTCCCAGCCGGCCGTCGACGGCTTGAACCGCTGGAGTCCCTTCTTGACGCTGAGGTTGGAGATCTTGGGCTTGACGGCTTCCGGCGACAGCCGCCCTCCGGTCTGGGCCACGCCGGCGACGAGCGCGCCCACGACGGCGATCGCCGCGGTGGGGACGACCATGGCGAGCAGCACCGTCGTCATGGATCCGATGAGCATCGTCGTCGGCAGCTCACCGGTCGTGACGTGCCCGAACAGCAGCCGCGACTCGGTCGCGAGCGTCGCGGACCCACCACGGAGGACCGCGATCCCGGCCATGAGGGCGAGCAGGGACAGGGCGACGCCGACCTCAGCGCTCTTGGCCACCTGTCCTTTGCGGCGGGAGTCGCGCTTCTTGCGCGGCGTCGCCTTCTCGGTCTTGCCGTCGAACCGTCCCACAGTCGCTCCGGGGGCAGCGGCGACCGCAGTCGCCGTGTCGTCGAACGTGATCCCCGGGCCGATCCGTGGCCCACCGTGCTCGCGCGGTTCCGTGCGCTCGCGTGTCCCTGGTCGACGGGTCGGGGCCCGTCTTTAGCGCTGCGCGCCGGCCAGGACCCGGCGGGGGACGATCACGCCGTGACGGCGCGCGCGTCCTGCCAGATCGGCTGATCGGCGGCGTCGAGACGCTGCCGCCAGGTGCTGTTCTCGGTCACGCGGGCGACGAACGCGGCCCGCTGGCGCTTGCCGGGCGCGTCGTCGTCGACGTCGACGGTGCCGTACTCGGCGGTCTGCAGGTAGGTCTGGAGGGCACGTACGGCCTCGGCGCGGAGCTGCGAGACCCGTGCCTCGGTGACACCCATCTCCTCGGCGACGTCGCGGAGCCGTTCCCCCTTGAGGTAGTAGCGCTCGATCACGTCGCGCTGGACATCGGTGAGGTGACGGACGGCGGTCCGCAGGGCACCGAGGAGCTCACGCTGCTCGAGGCTGGCCTCCGGCGACACGTCGACGTCCTCCGTGGCGATGGTGTCCGCGAGCGATGCGGTCCCGGCGTCCGCTCCCGTGGTGAGGGGCTGATCGAGGTGCAGCACGGTGCCGCGGTGTGCGGCGGCCCGGCGCCGGGCGATCTCCTCGTGGTCGACGCCGAGCTGGTGGGCCAGCTCCTCGTCGGTGGCGACGCGCTGGTGCCGCTGCTCGAAGCTCGATGCGGCGTTGGTCAACGTCCGCTGGTCACGACGGACGCCGCGCGTGGCCCAGTCGCGTTGCCGCGTGCTGTCGAGGATGGCGCCCCGGATGCGCCGGCGGGCGTAGTGCGCGAAGGGCACCTCGCTGCCGACGTCGAACCGGCGGGCGGCCTCGACGAGCCCCGTCGCGCCGGCGCTCCACAGCTCCTGGCGGTCGACGTGGCGCGGGTACCGGACCGCGAGCTCGTGGACGATGTGCTGGACCAGGTAGAGGTGCTCGGAGACGAGCTGTTCGACCTGTGCGTCGTTGTCGGGGTTCCGGGTCACGTTCCGCCCTCACGGTTCGTCGGGTGACGTCGTCACGCCGTGACCCGACGTTCGTCTAGGCGACCGTGCGACTTGACCGTCGGGAACCTGATGGGCGACAAGATGATGCGTTCTGACTAGACGCTCCGGACCATCCGCATCGCCGTCGCGGTCATGGCCCGGCCCGTGGGGCGTTCAGCCTGCAGCAGCGTCACTCGGACGCTGGAGCGGTCGGTCCTCGGCGAAGAGGGTACGGGCGGCCGACACCACGGTCGGGTCGAAGCGCTCGCCGGCCGCTTCCGCGAGTCCCGCCAGGCCGGCGACCAGGCGCGCTGGCTCCGGATCCGCCTGGCGGAGCGCGTCCACGGCGATCGCGACGGCGATGATGCGCGCGCCGATGGGGATGTCCTCGGCGGCGAGGCCGTCCGGGTAGCCACCGCCGTCCCACCGTTCCTGGTGGTGGCGGACCGCCAGCGAGACCTCCGCACCTCCCGAGACGCGCAGGTACTCGGCACCGAGCTCGGGGTAGCGCCGGTAGACCGCGAGCTGTTCGTCGGTGAGCTGGCCCGGGGCCGTGACGACGTCCTCCGCGAGGGAGACCTTGCCGATCTCGTGCAGGTGGGCCGCCAGCCGGATCCGTGAGCGCTCCAGCCCCTCGAAGCCGAGGTGCTGTGCGAGCCGGCCGGCGATGTCGGCCACCCGCTCCCCCCGACCGGAGCCGTGTGGACGGTGCTGCTCCACGGCCCCGACGAGTCGCAGCAGCACCTCGAGCTCGGTCGTGGCCGCGAGGGTCCTGGAGAGGTCGTCGGCGCTCAGCACGACGCTGTCGGCACCGGAGCTCGCCAGCTCCAGCGCCCGCTGCGCGAGCTCACGCACGGCGCTGACCTCCGACGTGACCTCCGGTCCGGCGTGGCCGACCGCGAGGCTCAGGTGGCGACCACCGGAGGGGGCGAACGCCTCGGTGGACCGGGCCAGCAGGAGGCCCATCGCCCTGGCATCGACGGACGCCAGTTCCGGCGCGACGTACGCGTACAGGTTGGGCGCGCACCAGAACAGCCGCGCCCCGTACAGCCGGCAGATCTCGCGGAGCTGGGACGACAGACGCCGGCGCAGCAGGTCGCCGGCCTCGGCGGACAGCCGACGGACGGCCTCGTCGTGGTTCAGCACCCGCAGGAACCCGACCCGGGGGACCTCGCCGCTCTGCGTCGCCTCCGCCAGGACGGCGTCGAACGCACCACGGCTGGGCAGGCCGGTGACCGGATCTCGGCCGGGCGAACCGAGGTCGCTGGGACGGACGCGGCCGAGCCGCTGGTCGTAGGTCTCGACCAGGCTCGCGTCACCGTCGCCACCGTTGACGTACGCCGCGACGGCGGCCTCGTTGCCCTCGGCGACGAGGCCCACGGCGCCGGCGCGCACGAGCTCCGTCGCGAGCTCCTCCCCACCGGCGTGGACGATCGCCACGACCGGCACGGTGTCCATGCGCCGGAACCGCGCCAGCGCGCCCGACACCTGCCCGAGCGGCATCCGGGTGGACACCACGATCATGTCCACCGGATCCGACTCGACCAGCTCGCACGGGAACGCATCCAGGAGGCGCTGCCGGGAGGACCCCGTCACGCGGTGGGTGAACAGGCGCAGCGGCGCGGGGGCATCCGCCTCCACGGCCGTCACCTCCCCGACCGGGTCGTCGATGTCGGTCGTCACGCGCTCTCCAGGGTCGTCCCACCGTCGCGGGCGGGGCTCCCCTGTCGGCGTCGGTGCGCGAGGCTTAACCGCAGCGGACGCGTCGGGGCGACGCGGCTACCCGACACGCAGGCCGTTGATCCCGTCGACGAACATGCGCTCGGTCATCTCCATCATGCCCGCCATCGCCTCCGGGAAGAGCAGCAGCACCAGCGGGACGGTCGTGAGCAGCACGATGATCTTCAACGGCAGCCCGAGCATCAGGACGTTCGCCTGTGGCGCGAAGCGCGACGCGAGCCCGAGCACGACCTCGCTGAGGAACAGGGCGGCCACGGCCGGCAGGGCCAGCTCGACGCCGGCGACGAGCAGCCGCCCGGTGACGCCGATGGCCACGTCGATGAGGCCGACATCCAGCCGGATGGCACCATCGAGCGGTATGACGGCGACGCTCGCAGCGAGGCCCTGGACCAGCGCTCCGAGCCCGCCGACCGCGAGGAAGATGGTGACGGCTGTGAGCGGCAGCATCCGTCCGAGGACGGCGGCCCGATCCCCCGTCAGCGGGTCGAAGACGGCCGCGACGCTGAGTCCGGAGGTGACGTCGAGCACGTCGCCGGCGACGGCGAACAGGTGCAGCACGACGCCGGTGAGGAAGCCGAGGACGAGACCGATGCCCACGTTGACCGTGGCGGCTGCGAGGAGTGCTGCGACGCTCGTGTCCGGCATCGGCGAGGTGAGGGCGAACCCAAGCACGACCACGACGCCGGCCCGCCCGACCACCGGGATGGACCGCGGCAGCATCGGGGTCGCGACCACGAAGGACGCCACCCGCGTGATCGCCAGCAGGAGGCCGGCGATCCATTCCGCGTCGAGGGCGAGGTCCACGTCAGACGAGGCCGGGGATGGTCCGCCAGAGGGCGGTCACCCAGCTCGTCAGCTCGCGCATCATCCACGAGCCACCGACCACGATGATGAGGGCGACCCCGATCAGCTTGGGGACGAAGGTGAGGCTCATCTCCTGGATCTGCGTCACCGTCTGGATGACGGAGATCACCACGCCGATCACGAGGCTCGCCATCAGCATGGGGCCGGCGAGCTTCGTCCCGATGACGAGCGCGCCGGTGATGATCTCGAGGACCTGGGCATCGTTCATGATGGCTCCTCAGCCCACACCGTTGACGGAGGCGACGAGGGACCCCACGACCAGGGCCCAGCCGTCCACGAGCACGAAGAGGAGCAGCTTCAGCGGCATCGAGATGAAGACCGGCGGCAGCATCATCATGCCCATGGACATGAGCACCGCCGACACGACGAGGTCGATGACGAGGAAGGGCACGAAGATCACGAACCCGATGATGAACGCGGTCCGCAGCTCCGAGATCACGAACGCGGGGATCAGCGTGGTGGCGCCGATGTCCTCGCGGCTGGCCGGCTGCTCGGCGACGGCGAGGTCGATGAACAGCTGCAGGTCGTCCTCGCGGGTCTGGGCGAGCATGAAGTCGCGGAGTGGCTCGTAGCCGAGCGCGAACGCCTCGTTCTGCTCGATCTCGCCGGCGAGCAGCGGCTGGATGGCGTCCTCGTTGACCTGGCCCAGGATCGGCGACATCACGAAGAAGGTCAGGAACAACGCCAGTCCGACGAGCACC
>JAHWKB010000038.1 GCA_019348115.1 Actinomycetota bacterium
CCGACTGGCCGCCGCTCTACCTCCACATGCAGTCGTCGATGCGGATGGGCCGCGATGCGCGCACGAGCGTCGTCGACGGCAACCAGGAGAGCTGGCAGGTCAAGGGCCTGTTCATCACCGACGCGTCGTCGCTCCCCGACGGGCTCGGGGGACCGAACCCGACCCTGACGAACCAGATGTTCGCGACCCGCACCGCCGAGCACATCGCCGTCACCCGGTTCGGCCGCGACCCGTTCGTCGTCGCCGGCGCGGGGCGCACCACGCCGGCGGGCTTCGGTCCCGGGGAGACCGCGGTCCCGGTCGTCGCGCCGGGCCACCGGCACGACGCGCCGGCGAGCGGCGGTGGGACGTCGACGCTGCCGGCCACGGGGGGCGGCAGCGTCGTCGTGTCGGCCGCCGCCATCACCGCCGCCTGGGCGCTCCGCCGGCGCGAGCGCGCCGTCGAGGCCCGATCGGAGCACGACACCTCAGCATCCTGAGGTCCGCTGCTCCGATCGCCCGCCCGGGCGGTCGCGCTCAGCCGGTCGGGCGGTCGAGCAGGTCGCGGAGCGTCGCCGGCAGCTCGGTCCACGCGACGGCGGTGACGTTCGGGAGCGTGTCCCGGACGGCCGCGACGTCGTCCTCCTCGCCGTCGACGGCGAGGATCGGCAGCTCCTTCGCGATGCCGTCGCGCGCGAGGATCTCCGCGAAGCGACGGCCGCGGGCGGCGTCCCGGCGCAGGCTCAGCACGACCGCGTCGGGGGTGAGGTCGTTGACGCCGCGTACCGCCGCCTCGACGTCGTCGTGCTCGGTGTCGACCCGCCACCCGGCGTCGCGCAGCGGCTCCGAGAACGAGGCGACCTCGTCCTGCTTCCAGTGGATGAGGAAGACGTGTCCCAAGGCTCGCTGCTCCTGTGTCGGTCCCGTGGGTCACCGTCCAACGTGGCGCAGGATCCGCGCACCGGCGACCCGGACCGCACGGTCGCCCGGACGGTCGCTCAGCAGCGGGGGAGGACCTCGTCGGTGAGGAAGGCGAGGAAGTCCTCGACGCGGCCGCCGATGGGGTGGAGGTGGACGACGTCGAACCCCGCGTCGTCGAACGCGCGGATCCGTGCCGCGTAGGCGTCGGGGTCGGCGCCGCACACGACGCTCTCCGCGACGTCGTCGACCGTGACGTTCGAGGTGCCCTGCTCCATGTGCGTGACCGTCGGGAGCTCCTGGGCGAGCTCACCGGGCAGCGACTCGTTGGGCCAGATGCGGTGCGCGACCTCGCGGGCCTCCTGCTCGTCGTCGCGGAAGCACACCTTGCAGCCGCCGATGACCGGCCCCTCGCCGCCCCGCTCGCGGTAGCCGTCGACGAGGTCGCCCATCGGCCCCGACGCGACGTAGCCGTCGTTGACCCGCGCGGCGAGGTCGAGCGCCTTGGGACCGAACGCGGAGATGGGCACCGGGATGGTCTCCTCCGGTGGGTCGTAGAGACGGGCGTTCACGACCGTGTAGTGCGGGCCCTCGTGCGTCACCTGCTCGCCGGTCCACAGCCGGCGCATGACCTCGACCGCCTCCTCGAGCATGTCGTGGCGCTCGTCGGTGTGGGGCCAGCGGTCGCCGAGGATGTGCTCGTTGAGGTTCTCGCCGCTGCCGAGCCCGAACGTGAACCGACCGTCGAGCAGCAACGACGACGTCGCCGCCGCCTGCGCGACCACGGCCGGGTGGATCCGGATCGTGGGGCAGGTCACGAAGGTGGTGACGTGCGCGTCGGGGACCGTCGCGGCGACGGCCGCGATGACGCTCCACACGAACGGGCTGTGCCCCTGGCTCTCGGTCCACGGGTGGTAGTGGTCGCTGATCGCGAACCGCGTCAGCCCGTGCTCGCCCGCCGCCTGCGCCTGGCGCAGCAGCTCCTTCGGTCCGTACTCCTCCGACGCCAGCCAGTACCCGACCTCCACGCGCGCCCTCCCCGGATCCGTCCACGCTTCTTCGGCACGGGTCCAAGGAACCGTGGACGGATCCGCGGCGGAGGTGGCCGCCGTGGTCGGGCGGACGGTCAGACGAGGGGGCGGGCGCTGGGAGAGACGGGGGTCGGGAGCGCGGTCTGGCCCATCAGCGCCTCGTCGACGGCGGCCGCGCAGGCCCGACCCTCGGCGATGGCCCACACGATCAGGCTCTGCCCGCGGCCCATGTCGCCACACACCCACACGCCGTCCACCGAGGTGGCGTAGCGCTCGTCGCGCGCGACGTTGCCGCGGTCGGTGATCTCGACGCCGAGCTGGTCGAGGAGGCCGTCCTTCTCGGGACCGAGGAAGCCCATCGCGAGGAGGACGAGGTCGGCCTCCATCTCGAAGTCGGTGCCCTCGACCGGCTGGAAGCCGCCGTCCCGGAACTCGACGTCGTTGCCCGTCAGGCGGGTGACGCGACCGTCCTCGCCGAAGAACTCGACGGTGTTGACGCTGAAGACCCGCTCGCCGCCCTCCTCGTGCGCGGAGGAGGTCCGGTAGACCGTCGGCCACGTCGGCCACGGGTTCGCCGGCGGCCGCTGCGCGGGCGGCTGAGGCATGATCTCGAACTGGTGGACCGACGCGGCGCCCTGGCGGTGGGCGGTGCCGAGGCAGTCCGCACCGGTGTCGCCCCCGCCGATGATCACGACCTTCTTGCCCTTCGCGTTGATCGGGGTGTCCTCCGGCGCGAGGTCGCCCTCCTGGGCCTTGTTGGCCCACGGCAGGTACTCCATCGCCTGGTGGATGCCGTCGAGCTCGCGCCCCGGCACGGGGAGGTCGCGGGCGAGCGTCGCCCCGCCGGCGAGGACGATCGCGTCGAACTCCTCGCGGAGCTCCTCGACGGTCACGTCGTGGCCCACGTGGACGTTCACGCGGAACTCGGTCCCTTCGGCGCGCATCTGCTCGAGCCGACGCTCGAGGTGGCGCTTCTCCATCTTGAACTCGGGGATGCCGTAGCGCAGCAGCCCCCCGATGCGGTCGGCACGCTCGAACACGACGACGGCGTGGCCGGCGCGCGTCAGCTGCTGGGCGGCCGCGAGGCCGGCGGGCCCGGAGCCGACGACGGCGACCCGCTTGTCGGTCTCCTGCGCCGGCGGGATGGGCACGACCCAGCCCTCGTCCCACGCACGGTCGATGATCGAGACCTCGACCTGCTTGATCGTCACCGGGTCCTGGTTGATGCCGAGGACGCACGCGGCCTCGCACGGCGCCGGACAGAGGCGACCGGTGAACTCGGGGAAGTTGTTCGTCGCGTGCAGCCGCTCGATGGCGTGGTGCCAGCGGTCACGGAAGACGAGGTCGTTCCAGTCCGGGATGAGGTTGCCGAGGGGGCAGCCGTTGTTGCAGAAGGGGATGCCGCAGTCCATGCAGCGGCTCGCCTGCGTCTGCAGCCGCTCCTGCGCGAACGGCAGGTAGACCTCGCGCCAGTCCTTGACACGCTCGGGGACGGGCCGCCGGGAGGGCAGCTCGCGGTCGTGCTTCAGGAAGCCGTGGACGTCGCCCATCTGGGACTCCTTGGGTGCTGCGTCGGTGCGTGCCGGACGTGGCCGGTGCGTGCGTCGAGGGGGGTCAGCCGTGCGCGGAGGCCATGACGGCCTCGTCGACGTCCCGTCCCTCCTCCTCGGCCAGCCGTGCCGCCTCGAGCACGCGCCGGTAGTCGTCGGGCATGACCTTCTTGAAGTGCCGGACGCTCGCGTGCCAGCGGTCGAGCACGGCCTGGGCGACCGTCGAGCCGGTCTCGTCCGCGTGCGTTCGGATGGTGGCGCGCACGAAGGTCTGGTCGTGCTCGTCGAGGGGCTCGACCGAGACCATCTCGAGGTTGGTGTTGGCGTAGAGGTCGTCGGACGGGTCGTAGACGTACGCGATCCCGCCGGACATGCCGGCGCCGAAGTTCCGGCCCGTCGGTCCGAGCACGATCACCCGGCCGCCGGTCATGTACTCGCACCCGTGGTCGCCGATGCCCTCGACGACCGCGGTCGCGCCCGAGTTCCGCACGCAGAAGCGCTCGCCGACGACGCCGCGGAGGTAGAGCTCGCCACCCGTCGCGCCGTAGAGGATGACGTTGCCGGCGATGATCGACTCCTCGGCCCGGAAGTCCGGGTGCGTGTCGTCCGGGGGGCGGACCACGATGCGGCCGCCGGACAGCCCCTTGCCGACGTAGTCGTTGGCGTCGCCCTTCAGGCGCAGCGTCACGCCCTTGGGGAGGAACGCTCCGAAGCTCTGGCCGGCGGAGCCGGTGAAGGAGACCTGGATGGTGTCGTCGGGGAGGCCGAGGCCGCCGTGGCGCTTGGTCACCTCGTGGCCCAGCATCGTGCCGACGGTGCGGTTGCGGTTCGCGATCGGGAGCTCGATCGAGACGGCCTCGCCGCGCTCGAGCGCCGGCGCCGCGTGCGCGATGAGCTCGTTGTCGAGCGCCGCCCCGAGGTTGTGGTCCTGCTCCTTCGAGCAGTAGCGGTCCTGCTCCCACGGCGAGGTCGGCTCGTGGAGGATCGGGGTGAGGTCGAGGCCGGACGCCTTGAAGTGGTCGACGGCGCGGGTGATGTCGAGCGCGTCGACCGCCCCGATCGCCTCCTGGAGGGTGCGGAAGCCGAGCTTCGCGAGGAGCTCGCGCACCTCCTCGGCGATGTACTCGAAGAAGTTCACGACGAACTCGGGCTTGCCCTCGAAGCGCTTGCGCAGCTCCGGGTTCTGCGTCGCGACCCCCACGGGGCAGGTGTCGAGGTGGCAGACCCGCATCATGATGCAGCCGGAGACGACGAGCGGCGCGGTCGCGAAGCCGAACTCCTCGGCCCCGAGGAGCGCCGCGACCATCACGTCACGGCCGGTCTTGAGCTGGCCGTCGGTCTGGACGACGATGCGGTCGCGCAGGCCGTTCTTGAGCAGCGTCTGCTGGGTCTCGGCGACGCCGAGCTCCCACGGCCCGCCGGCGTGCTTGAGCGAGTTCAGCGGCGACGCGCCGGTCCCGCCGTCGTGGCCGGAGATGAGGACGACGTCGGCCTTGGCCTTCGCGACGCCGGCGGCGACGGTCCCGACCCCGACCTCGGCGACGAGCTTCACGTGGATGCGCGCCGACGGGTTGGCGTTCTTGAGGTCGTGGATCAGCTGCTTGAGGTCCTCGATCGAGTAGATGTCGTGGTGCGGGGGCGGGCTGATGAGGCCGACGCCGGGGGTGGAGTAGCGGATCTCCGCGATCCACGGCCACACCTTCTTGCCCGGCAGCTGGCCGCCCTCGCCCGGCTTGGCGCCCTGTGCCATCTTGATCTGGATGTCGTCGGCGTTGGTCAGGTACTCGGACGTCACCCCGAAGCGTCCGGACGCGACCTGCTTGATGGCCGAGCGGCGCAGGTCGCCGTTGTCGTCGGGCACGAACCGGCCCGGGTGCTCGCCGCCCTCGCCGGTGTTGGACTTCGCGCCGATGCGGTTCATCGCGATCGCGAGCGTCTCGTGCGCCTCGGCGGAGATGGAGCCGTAGCTCATCGCGCCGGTGGAGAAGCGCTTCACGATCTCGCTGACCGGCTCGACCTCCTCGATCGGGACCGGCTCGCGCACGCCTTCCCTGAAGGTGAACAGGCCCCGCAGGGTCGCCATGCGCGCGGACTGGTCGTCCACCCGGGCCGTGTACTCCTTGAACACGTCGTAGCGGCCGGTCCGCGTCGCGTGCTGGAGCTTGAAGACGGTCTCGGGGTTGAACAGGTGGTACTCGCCCTCGCGCCGCCACTGGTACTCCCCGCCGAACCACAGGTCGCGGTGCGCGGCCTCCTCGGGGCGGGGGAGGTAGGCGAAGTGGTGGCGCTGCGCGACCTCGGCGGCGACCTCCTCGAGGCCGATGCCGTCGAGCTTGGAGGCGGTGCCGGTGAAGTAGCGGTCGACGAGTCCCTTCGAGAGCCCGATCGCCTCGAAGATCTGCGCGCCGGTGTACGAGGCGACCGTCGACACGCCCATCTTCGACATGATCTTCAGCACGCCCTTGGAGCACGCCTTGATGTAGTTGCGCTCGGCCTCGAGCTGCGGCACGCCCGGGAGCGCGCCCTCGCGGATCATGTCGGCGATCGACTCGAACGCGAGGTAGGGGTTGATGGCGGCGGCGCCGTACCCGATGAGGAGCGCCATGTGGTGCACCTCGCGGGCGTCACCGGCCTCGACCACGAGCCCGACCTTGGTCCGGGTCTGTTCCCGGATGAGGTGGTGGTGGACCGCAGCCGTCAGCAGGAGCGACGGGATCGGGGCCAGCTCGGCGTTCGAGTAGCGGTCCGACAGGACGACGATGCGCGCGCCATCGGCGATGGCCTGCGACACCCGCGTGCAGATGTCGTCGAGCGCCCGCCGCAGTCCCTCGCCGCCCTCGGCGACGGGGTAGAGCCCGTCGATCGCGAACGGCTCGAAGCCCGGCTGCTCGCCGTCCTCGTTCACGTAGAGGAGCTTCGCGAGCTCCTCGTTGGACAGGATCGGGCGCGGGAGCACGATCTGGCGGCACGACGCGGGGCCCGGGTCGAGCAGGTTGTGCTCCGGCCCGATGCTCGACGACAGCGAGGTGACCAGCTCCTCGCGGATCGCGTCGAGCGGTGGGTTGGTGACCTGGGCGAAGAGCTGGGCGAAGTAGTCGAACAGCAGGCGGGAGCGGTCCGACAGGACGGCGAGCGGGGTGTCGGTGCCCATCGAGCCGATCGGCTCGGCGCCGGTGCGCGCCATCGGCGCGAGGATGATGCGGAGCTCCTCGGCGGTGTAGCCGAAGGTGCGCTGTCGGCGGACGACCGACGAGTGCTGCGGCGTCAGGAGCTCCCGGCGCGGGAGGTCCTCGAGGTGGAGGAGCCCGTCGCGCAGCCACTCGCCGTAGGGCGCCGCCTCCGCGAGGTCGCGCTTGATCTCCTCGTCGTCGACGATGCGGCCCTGCTCGGTGTCGACCAGGAACATGCGGCCCGGCTGGAGCCGACCCTTCTGCACGACCGTCGCCGGGTCGATGTCGAGGACGCCGACCTCGGAGGCCATCACGACGAGGCCGTCCTCGGTCACCCAGTAGCGCGAGGGCCGGAGGCCGTTGCGGTCGAGCACGGCCCCGATGACGGTGCCGTCGGTGAACGCGATGGCGGCCGGGCCGTCCCACGCCTCCATCTGGCACGAGTGGAACTCGTAGAAGTCGCGCTTCGACTGCGGCATCGACTCGTGGTTCTCCCACGCCTCCGGGACCATCATCAGCACCGCGTGGGGGAGGCTCCGGCCGCCGAGGTGGAGGAGCTCGAGGCACTCGTCGAAGCTCGCCGTGTCCGAGGCACCGGGCGTCATGATCGGGAAGGCACGCTCGAGCGTCTCGCCGAACGCCTCGCTCGACAGCGTCCCCTCGCGGGCGCGCATCCAGTTGCGGTTGCCCATCACGGTGTTGATCTCGCCGTTGTGCGCGACGAGCCGGTAGGGGTGGGCGAGCGGCCACGACGGGAAGGTGTTGGTGGAGAACCGGGAGTGCACGAGCGCGAGTGCGGACTCGACGCGCTCGTCGGCGAGGTCGAGGAAGAACTCGCCGACCTGGAGGCTCGTGAGCATCCCCTTGTAGATGAGCGTGCGCCCCGACAGGCTCGGGAAGTAGACGCCGTGGTCCCGGCCGGCGGCGCGCTCGTCGCCCGCCTCCGGCGGGATCGCGACGTCCCGGGGACCCCGCGCGGTCTCGCCGAGCTCGTGCTCGATGCGCTTGCGGAGCACGAAGGCCCGGCGTTCGAGGTCCATCCCGGAGAGCGGCTCGGCCCCCTCGGGAGCCGCGACGACGAGGTGGCGGAAGGTCGGCATGACGTCGCGCGCCATCGACCCGATGGTCGAGTCGTCGGTCGGGACGTCGCGCCACCCGACGACCCGCAGGCCCTCGTCGGCGACGATCTTGTCCACGGCCGCGGCGGCCTCGTCCGCAGCCGCGCGGTCGCGCGGCAGGAAGGCGCAGCCGACGGCGTAGGTGCCGGCCGGCGGCAGCACGAAGTCGCACACCTCGCGCAGGAACGCGTCCGGGACCTGGATCAGCATGCCGGCGCCGTCGCCGACGTTGTCCTCGGCGCCCGTCGCCCCCCGGTGATCGAGGTTCACGAGCGCGGTCACGCCGCGGCGGATCATGTCGTGGCTCTTGCGCCCGTGCATGTCCACGACGAAGGCGACGCCGCACGCATCGTGCTCGAACGCGGGGTCGTAGAGCCCATCCGGGCGTGCGGACGCGTGGGGGAGGTGCACCATCGGCATCCCTCTTCGAGGAGTCGGGAAGGTCGGACTGGACTCGCGCGGGGGACGCCGTTGTCCCGCTAGCGGGGTGGAGCCTACCGCGTGCCCCGCCCCGGGCGGCAACCCCCGCCCGGTCGCCGGGGGGACGGAGGTCCGGGATGTCGTGTCCGGTCGGACGGGAGGTGGTCCCGCGGGGTGACGGAACGTCACGCAGAATGATCCCCTCCCCTCCCGCCCGGTCCTCCCGGGACGTCCGTACCCCCGGAGGCTCTGCCCCGTGATCTCCGACCGACCGACCGGCGTGCTCGGGGACGAGGGCGTCATCCCGGGTGACCGCTACCAGGTCGTGCGCAAGCTCGGCGTCGGCGGTGCGGGGAGCGTCTACCTCGCCGAGGACACCCGGCTCGGCCGGCAGGTCGCCGTCAAGGTGCTCCACCCCCGACCCGGGAACGAGCCCCACCCGCGCGTCGAGCGCGAGGCGCGCCAGGCCGCGGCGCTGAGCCACCCCAACGTCGTGCAGATCCACGACGTCGTCATCGACGGCCCCGACGCCTACATCGTGATGGAGTACGTCGCCGGGGTCCCGCTCGACGAGCTGCTGGCCGAGGACGGCCCGTTCAGCGAGGCGCGCACGATCGAGCTCGGGTTGATGCTCGCCGACGCGCTCGCCGCCGCGCACGCCGGGGGCGTCGTCCACCGCGACATCAAGCCCAGCAACGTCCTGGTGCGCGCCGACGGCCTCGCGAAGCTCGCCGACTTCGGCACCGCCCGCATGGGCCACGGCGACACCCTCACCGAGGAGGGCACGATCGTCGGCAGCGCCGCGTACGTGGCGCCGGAGCAGATCCAGGGTGGCGACGTGGACCACCGCGCCGACCTCTACAGCCTCGGGATCCTCCTCTACGAGCTCGTCACCGGCGAGCGGCCCTTCGTCGGCGACTCGGTCGCCGCGACCGTCATCCAGCGCCTCCACCGTGACCCGCTGCCGCCCTCGGCGCACCGGCCGGTCACGCCGGCCCTCGAGGCCGTCATCCTGCGGGCCATGGCCCGCGACCGGGGCGACCGGTACGCCGACGCCGCGGGCCTCGCCGCGGACCTCCGGGCCCTCGCCGCCCTGGGCGACGACGTCACCCGCCCGATCCCGGCGTTCGTCGGGGAGCGGCGCCGGCCCCGGCTCCTCCGTGTCGTCGGGGGCACCGCCCTCGCGCTGACGCTGCTCGTCGGGGCCGCGCTGACGGCGGGCTGGGGGAGCGCGGTCGGGACGCCCGAGGACGCCCTCGTGACCAGTGCCACCGCGGTCGTGCCCGAGCTCCGCGGGATGACGCGCGAGGGGGCGACGGCGAAGGCCGAGGCGGCGGGCTTCCGCATCCGGTCGGTCCGTGAGGTGCCGTCGAAGTTCACGCCCGGGACCGTCGTCGACCAGGTCCCCGGCGCCGGCAACGAGCTCCCCCCGGACGCCGGGCTGGTCCTCCTCGTCTCCGGTGGTCCCAGCGAGACACCGACCGACGACGCGGACGAGGACGCGCACGCACCGGCGCCCGCCCCCGACACCGGCTCGGCCCCACGGCCGGCCGAGCCGGCCGCGCCGCAGGACGAGCCGGCCCCAGCCCAGCCGAAGAAGGAGCCTGGCGGCCAGGGCAACGGTGGTCCTCCGGAGGACCCCGGCGCGAAGGGCCGGGGCAACGGCAAGAACGGCTGACCAGGTCGGCGCGGCCGCGTCCGGGTCCCGCGTCTCGTAGGTTGGCAGGGTCCGAGCGCAACCCCAGCGACCATCGAGTGGACCCATGAGCGACACCCTGAGCCTCACCGACGACGACATCGAGACCCGCTTCGCCGCAGGCAGCGTCGACGGCGCCACCCGCGCCCAGGGCGGGGACGACGCGGACGCGACCGACGCGGACGGCTCCGACGGCGACTCGAGCGACGCCTCGGACGGCGACGCGAGCGACGCCTCGGACGGTGACGCCACCGACGCGGCGGACGGCACCGACGCGGACGGGACGGACAGCTGAGTGACCGCCCCGGCCTCCGACGACGGGGCCCGCGCCCTCGGGCCCCTCGTCGGTGACCTCGACCGGTTCCTCGCGGAGGACCTCGGTCGACGTCCCTCGCTCCACCGCGCCGCCGGAGACGTCCCCGTCCCCCTCACGCTGGACGACGTCGACGAGCTGCTCACGCGACGCTCGCTCCGGGCGCCCGCCTTCCGCCTCGTGCAGGACGGCGCGTCCCTGCCGCGGTCGTCGTACACGCGGACGGGGCGGATCGGCGGTGTCACCGTCTCCGACCTCCCCGACACCGGACGGGTGCTCGAGCTCGTCGCGCGCGGCGCGACGCTCGTCCTCCAGGGCCTGCACCGCTACTGGCCGCCGGTGACGGCGCTGTGCCGCGCGCTCGAGGACGCCTCGAGCCACCCTGTCCAGGCCAACGCCTACCTCACCCCGCCCGGCAACCGCGGCCTCGACGTCCACCACGACACCCACGACGTCCTCGCGCTGCAGCTCGCGGGGCGCAAGCACTGGGTGGTGCACGAGCCGGCCGTCGTCGCGCCGCTGCCGTCCCAGTCGTGGTCGTCCGACCGGCACGAGCCGGGGCCGCTCGTGCTCGACACCGAGCTGACGCCGGGCGACTGCCTCTACCTGCCGCGCGGCACACCGCACGCGGCCGAGACGGTCGACGAGCTCTCGCTCCACCTGACGATCGGGATCCGTGCCGTCACGTGGTTCGACGTCCTGCGTCGCGCCGTCGACCGGGCGGCCGAGGTGCCGGCCTTCCGGGAGGCCCTCCCGGCGGGCTTCGCCGACGACCCGTCGGCGCTGGCCGACGAGCTCGCCGCACGGTTGGCCGACGCCGCGGCATGGCTCGGCAAGGTCGACGTCCCCGCGCTCGCCGACGAGGTCATCGCCGGCTTCCGGTCGTCCCAGCTCCCGCGACTCGACGGGCAGCTCCGTCGGCTGCTGTCCCTCGATGCCGTGGACGACGCCACCGTCGTGCGCCGGCGCCGGGACGTGCACGTCCGGACCGTGTCGGGCGACGACCGCGTCGAGCTGGTCCTCGCCGACCGCACCGTCGCGTTCCCCGTCGCCGTCGCGCCCGAGCTGGACGAGCTCCTGTCCGGCCGGGCCGTCCGCGTGGGCGGTCTCGACCGACTGGACGCCGAGGGTCGGCTCGTGCTCGTCCGCCGGCTCGTCCGCGAAGGCGTGCTCGCCGCGGAGGCCGACGCAGCACGCGACAGGGACAGCGACGGCGGGGACCGTGCCGGTGCCTGAGCACCGGGGCTGCGCGTACCGGGCACGGGAGCGGGACGAGCCGCTGCTGGCCACGGCATCGACCGTCTCCACGTGGCTCCTGGTGGAGCAGCCGGGGCCGTGGGGGGCCGAGGCGCTCGTCGAGTCGGGCCTGCCGTCGCTCGTGGCCGAGGAGCTGCGGCGCCGCGCGCGGAACGCGGGGGTGCGCCCCATCCTGATCCGCCGGCCCGAGGGGCGCACGGGCGCCTCGCGGGAGGCGTTCCTCGTCACGACCAGACCCGACGACCGGCGCGTGGAGCGCGTCCGCTTCGACGACCCGGACGAGCTCCTCGACCTCGACCTCCGCCGCTTCCGCGACACCGCCGAGCCGGTCGCGGACACGCACACCGACCCGCTGGTGCTCGTGTGCACCAACGGACGCCACGACGCGTGCTGCGCCGTGGAGGGACGCCCGGTGGCCACGGCGGCGGCCGCGGTGCTCGGCGACGTGGTGTGGGAGTGCTCCCACATCGGCGGTGACCGGTTCGCCGCGAACGTGCTGTTCCTCCCCGAAGGCGTGTACTACGGCCGTGTGCTGGCCTCCGATGTCGTGGAGCTGGCCCAGCGCTTCGCCGCCGGCCGGCTGAGCCTCCCGCACTACCGCGGACGGGCGCCCCACCCCTTCCCGGTCCAGGCCGCGGAGGGGCTGGCCCGGCGCGAGCTCGAGGTGGACGCCCTCGACGGGGTCACGGTCGTGGCCGACCGCCGGCTGCCCGAGGACCGGCGCGAGGTGACCCTGGACGTCGCCGGCGCCGCGTGGCGTGCCGTCGTCGCCGTGGACCACCGCGCCGCGGCCCTCCTCACCTGCGGGGCCACGCGAGCGTCCCGCGCCCCGACCTACCGGCTGGAGGAGCTCGAGCCCCTCGCCGCGCCGGACGCGCTCGGCAGCACGACGGTGTGAGGTGCGGCCGCCGGGAGCGAGACGGTGAACCGCGCCCCACCGTCGGGCGCGTCGGCGTAGCGGACGTCGCCGCCGTGGGCGACCGCGACCGCGCGCACGATGGCGAGCCCCAGGCCGAGGCCCTTGGCGGTCCGCTGCAACCCGTCCGTGGCCTGGCGGAAGGGCTCGAACAGGTGCGGACGGAACGCAGGCGGGATGCCCGGGCCGCGGTCGGTCACCTCGAGGTCGACGGACGGGCCGCGCCGGCGCACCACCACGGCGACCGGCGGAGCGCCGTAGAAGGTGGCGTTGGCCAGCAGGTTCGCCAGCACGGTGTGGAGGTCGTCCGCATCGACCGCGACCGTCGTCGCCTCGCCGGACTCGAGGTGGATGTCGCGGTGGGGCAGGTCGAGATCGGCCAGGACGTCAGCGAGGACCTCCGGCACGTGCGACGGTCCACCGGCCGGCACCGGGGACCCGGTCCGGGACTCGATCCCGGCCCACACCATCAGGTTCGACACGAGGTGGGCCAGACGCCGTGACCCGCGGTGCGCCGCCTGCACGAGCTCGCGGCGGCCGGCGTCACCGAGGTGGTCCCACTGCCGGGCCACGACCTCGAGGAAGCCGTCGACGCTCGTGAGCGGCGTGCGCAGCTCGTGGGAGATGCGCATGACGAGATCGTCGCGGATGCGGGCGAGCTCGGCTTCACGGCTCACGTCGCGGACCGTCACGACCGTGCCGGCCCGGCCCGGTCGCGTCCCCGGCACCGCGGCCCGACGCACGGCCAGCACGCGGTCGGCCAGCTGCAGCCGGAGCTCGTCGTCCTCACCTCGGGGCAGGTCGACGAGCCGCGCCCATCCGAGCTCCTCGAGGCTGACGCCCACCGCGCGGGACTCGGCGATCCCCGTGATGGACGCCATGGCCGGGTTCCACACCTCGACCGTGCCGGTCCGGTCGAGGAGCACGACGCCGTCCGAGGTCCCGGCGAGCGTCCGCTCGAGACGGTCGAGCTCGGCGGCGAGCCGGTCCTGGGCCGCGCTCTGGTCCCGCTGCCGTTCGTGGATGAGGAGCCCCAGGAGGGCCAGCAGCGGCAGGACGGCGGGAGCCTCGAGGGTCAGCAGCGCGATCAGGATCCCGACGACGGCGGCGACGACGTTCATCGGCATCGCTGTCCGCCAGCCGTCCGCGAGGACCTTCCGCAGACGACGTCCGGACAGGATCGCCGCGACCCCGGAGAGCGCGGTGAAGTTCCACAGGATGAACACCGCCGCCGCGACCGCCGCCGCCGCGATCGACCTCGGCCGGTCACCGAAGGCGACCCCTCCGCTGAGGACGGCGTACGTCAGTGATGACCATGCGACCCCGATGACGTGCCACGACAGGTTGAACGCCACCTTGCGGGGGTCGCGCTGGCCGAGCAGCAGCTCGCTGACGAGCGCCGCGGCGCCGGCCGCCACGACCGCCGTCACGGGGCTGAACAGCAGGAACAGCGGGACGACCGCGAGCTCCACGAGGGTCGTCGACTGCGCCATGGGGCCGATGCGCACCTCGACCCGGATGAGCTCGGTCGCGACCAGGCCGATGGCGAAGGCCACCGCGAGCGGCCACGCGGCGGCCGGCTCCGACGCCGGCCCCAGGGCGAGGAGGACGGCGGCGGGGACGACGACGGCGAGCACGACGAGCGTGGCGACGTACCTCGTGAGCTGGCGCTCGCGCGCGGGCGACGGGTCCGTCGCCGGGCCCGTCGATGAAGCGGAGCCGTCCACCTTCGCTCCCCTCTACGAGCCCTCCACCGTGCCTGGTCGGCCGCTGCGGGGTCGGGACAAGGACAACGACCGGAGGGAGAGCGGGATGCGCCGGGCGGGGAAGCTCGACCCCTTCCCGCGGGCGCTCAGGAGCATGCCGAGGCCGAGCTCGACGCCCATCAGGACCAGGTAGAGCCCGTGCGGGCGCCCGTGGGAGCGGATGGAGAGGGCCCGGCCGGTGGCGGACGCGAGCCATGCGGCCCCCACCCAGCGGACGTCCCGTCCGGGGTCGGCGGTGGCGGCTTCCCGCACCGACCAGGCCCCGACCGTCGCGTACCAGGCGGCGAAGAACCGGAACTCGCTGTCGACGCTCGCCAGCCACGGCGCGTCCTCGGGTCGGGATTCGCCGGGGCGTCCCCGGACGTCGTCGATCCCTCGGACCACGCCGAGCGCCCCGAGGACCGTCGCCACGGCCCCGGTCACGAACACCAGGCGCCTGATCCTCTCGTCCACGCACCACCCTTCGACGGCTCCCACGCCGCCGGACGTTAGACGGACGTGGGCCCGCGGGGCTCAGGCGCCGAAGGCGCGTTGGACCATCCGCTGGGCCTCCTCGAGGATCCACTCGAGGTGGCCTTCGTCGCGGAAGCTCTCGGCGTAGATCTTGTAGACGTCCTCGGTGCCCGACGGCCGGGCCGCGAACCAGCCGTGCGTCGTCGTGACCTTGAGTCCGCCGATCGGGGCGTCGTTCCCGGGCGCACGCGTGAGGACCGCGTCGATGGGGTCGCCGGCGAGCTCGTCCTGACGCACCTGCTCCGGGGAGAGGGCCTTCAGGACCGCCTTCTGCTCGGTCGTCGCCGGCGCGTCGATGCGGCGGTAGACCGGGGTGCCGAAGCGGCGGCCGAGCTCCGCGTAGCGCTCGGCGGGATCCTGTCCGGTGACGGCGATGATCTCGGCGGCGAGGAGGCACATCGCGATGCCGTCCTTGTCGGTCGTCCACACCCGGCCGTCGCGGCGGAGGAGCGACGCGCCGGCGCTCTCCTCCCCGCCGAAGACGATGCTGGAGTCGAGGAGCCCGTCGACGAACCACTTGAAGCCGACGGGGACCTCGACGAGCCGGCGGCCGGCGGCCTCCACCACCCGGTCGATGATGCTCGAGCTGACGAGCGTCTTGCCGATGCCGGCGCCGGTCGGCCACTCGTCGCGGGCCGTGAGGAGGTGGTCGATCGCGACCGCGAGGTAGTGGTTCGGGTCCATCAGCCCACCGCCGGGGGTGACGATGCCGTGCCGGTCGGCGTCGGTGTCGTTGCCGAAGGCGAGGTCGAAGCGGTCCTTCGCGTCGATCAGCTTCGCCATCGCGTGCGGCGACGAGCAGTCCATGCGGATGCGCCCGTCCCAGTCCAGCGGCATCGACCGGAACGTCGGGTCGACGGTGTCGTCGACGACGGTCAGGTCGAGGTCGTGGACGT
>JAHWKB010000189.1 GCA_019348115.1 Actinomycetota bacterium
TGCTCATGACGATGATCATGGGCTGGCTGCTCGTGGGCGTGATGCCGGCGGCCGCCCAGGATGCGTCGGAGTCGCTCCGCGGGACCCTCAAGAACGCCGACGGCCCCGTCGAGGGCGTCGAGATCCTCGTCGAGACGGCCGACGGCGAGGAGGTCGGGACGATGGTGACCGACGAGGAGGGCTCGTACTCCATCGACCTCCCCGGACCGGGCGACTACCGGGCGACCATCCTCGAGGAGACCCTCCCCGAGGGGGTGACCCTCCGCAACCCCGACCGGGCGACGCTCGAGTTCTCCATCCGCCCGAACCAGTCGAAGCCGCTCCTGTACCCGCTCGGCGAGGGCACGCGGAACGCCAACTCGCGGATGCTGATCACGGCCGTCCAGCTCCTGATCGAAGGCATCAAGTTCGGCCTCATCATCGCCATGGCCGCCATCGGGCTGTCGCTCATCTTCGGCACCACGGGCCTCGTCAACTTCGCGCACGGTGAGCTCGTCACCTTCGGTGCCCTCTCCGTCTGGGCCATCAACCAGCTCCTCGGCATCCACCTCGTCCCCGCCGTCCTCATCGGCGTGATCGTGGGTGGCCTGGGCGGGATGGCGATGGACCTCGGGCTGTGGCGACCGCTGCGCAAGCGCGGGACCGGCCTCATCGCGATGCTCGTCGTGTCGATCGGCCTGTCGATCTTCCTGCGCTACCTGTTCCTCTACTTCTTCGAGGGCCGCACGCGGCCGTACGCCGAGTACGCCGTGCAGTCGGCCTGGACCTTCGGCGCCTTCCGCATCGTCCCGAAGGACGTCGTGGTCATCGTCCTGTCGCTGCTGATCCTCGGCGGCGTCGGGCTCATGCTCCAGAAGACCAAGATCGGCAAGGCCATGCGTGCCGTCGCCGGCAACAAGGACCTCGCCGAGTCGTCGGGCATCGACGTCGAGCGCGTCATCCTCTGGGTGTGGGGCGTCGGCGGCGCCCTGGCAACGCTCGGCGGGGTGTTCTTCGGCCTGTCGCAGCAGGTCAGCTGGCAGATGGGCTTCATCCTGCTGCTGCTGATGTTCGCCGGCGTCATCCTGGGCGGCCTCGGCACGGCGTACGGCGCGCTCGTGGGCAGCCTGGTGATCGGCATCTTCGTGCAGATGTCGACGCTCGTCGTGGCACCCGACCTCAAGAACGTCGGTGCCCTGCTCGTGATGGTCGTGGTCCTGCTCGTGAGACCCCAGGGCATCCTGGGCTCCAAGCAACGCGTCGGCTGAGGGAGAGACTGATGGACTGGGGATCGATCCTTAGCAACGTCGTCCGGGCGGCCGTCGGCGAGTTCTCGATCGTCTTCGCCCTCGCGGCGATCGGCCTGAACATCCACTTCGGCTACACGGGCCTGCTGAACTTCGGTCAGGTGGGCTTCATGTCGGCCGGCGCCTTCGGGCTCGCGATCGGCGTGACCTACTTCGGGCTGTCGTTCTGGGTGTCGCTGCTCGTGGCGCTCGGCGCGGCGGTGGCGCTCGCCCTGTTGCTCGGCTTCCCGACGCTGCGGCTGCGCGCCGACTACCTCGCCATCGTGACGATCGCCGCGTCGGAGATCCTGCGGTTCATCCTGCGGTCCCCCAGCACGCGCGACGTCACCGGCGGGTCGTACGGCCTCACCCGCTTCGCCCGCGGCTTCTACGACGTGAACCCCATCCCACCGGGCGACTACGGCTTCGGGCCGTTCATGTACAGCGCGAACCGCCTGTGGCTGCTCGCCATCGGATGGGCGCTCGTCGTCATCGCGTCCCTCTCGGTCTGGCTGACGATGCGCTCCCCGTGGGGCCGCGTGCTGAAGGCCATCCGCGAGGAGGAGGACGCCGCCACCTCGCTCGGCAAGAGCGTCTACTCGTACAAGATGCAGAGCCTCATCTACGGCGGTGTCATCGGCGCGCTCGGTGGTCTCGTCCTGGCGGTCAGCACCCAGTCGGTGCAGCCGGACGTGTACTCCACGCCGATCACCTTCTACGCCTACCTCGCGCTCATCCTGGGCGGGACGGCCCGGGTCCTCGGACCCGTCCTGGGGTCGATGGTCTTCTGGATGATCCTCGCCCTGACCGACAACGTGCTCCGGCAGGCCATCCGCGCCGGTCACATCCCCGAGGCGATCATGACCGGGACCCAGGTGGGTCAGGTGCGGTTCATGCTCGTCGGCCTCGGACTGATGTTCCTGATGATCTTCCGACCCCAGGGGATCATCGGCGACCGGAGGGAGATGGAACTCGATGGCTGACAAGACCACGCCCCCCGACCCCGGCGCCCGCCCCGCCACGACCGGCTCGCTCGCCGGCGTCGCGCCGACGCCGGGCGTCGCCAAGCCCGACCCGGTCCTCATCATCGACGGCGTCCGGCGCACCTTCGGCGGTCTCACCGCCGTCGACGTCGAGCACCTCGAGATCCAGCGCGGCCTCATCACCGCCCTCATCGGCCCGAACGGCGCCGGCAAGACGACGCTGTTCAACCTGCTGACCGGCTTCGACGAGCCGGACGAGGGCAGCTGGCGCTTCGACTCCCAGGAGCTCGCCAACAAGCCGGCCCACAAGGTGGCCCGCGGCGGCATGGTGCGGACCTTCCAGCTGACGAAGTCGCTGTCGAAGCTGCCCGTGATCGAGAACATGAAGCTCGGCGCGACCGAGCAGCGCGGCGAGAACTTCCTCACGGCCCACCTCCCGTGGACGTGGCGGAAGCAGGAGGACGGCATCGAGGAGCGCGCCGACACCCTCCTCGCCCGGTTCAAGCTCGACCACATGCGCAACGAGTTCGCCGGCACGCTCTCGGGCGGCCAGCGCAAGCTCCTCGAGATGGCCCGCGCGCTCATGGTCGCCCCCGACGTCGTCATGCTGGACGAGCCGATGGCCGGGGTGAACCCGGCGCTCACCCAGTCGCTGCTCCAGCACGTCAAGGGGCTGCGCGACGAGGGCATGACGGTGATCTTCGTCGAGCACGACATGGACGTCGTGATGGACATCTCCGACTGGGTCGTCGTGATGGCCGAGGGCAAGATCATCGCCGAGGGCCCGCCCGCCGCGATCGCCCAGAACCGCGACGTCGTCGACGCCTACCTCGGTGCGCACCACGACGAGGAGCTGACCGACCAGGAGGAGGCGGACCGCGCGTCCGTCGCCGAGGTGCGCGAGCGTGACCAGGTGGACCGGATCAAGCGCGACGAGGGCTTCCTCCTCGAGGCCCGCGACGTCGTCGCCGGCTACGTGCCCGGCGTCAACATCCTCAACGGCTGCGACCTCGAGCTCCGCGAGGGCGAGTTCGTCGGCATCATCGGCCCGAACGGCGCCGGCAAGTCGACGCTCCTGAAGTCCCTCTTCGGCCTGATCGACATCCGCGAGGGCACGATCACGCTCGAGGGCGAGGACATCACGGGCCTCAAGGCGCACTCGCTCGTGGCGAAGGGGGTCGGCTACGTCCCCCAGGTCGCGAACGTCTTCCCCGACCTCACGGTCCAGGAGAACCTCGAGATGGGGCTCTACCTGGGCGGGCACGACTTCGAGGAGCGGATGGACTACGTCACCGGGCTGTTCCCGCTCCTCGGCCAGCGCCGCAAGCAGCAGGCCGGCTCGCTCTCCGGTGGCGAGCGGCAGATGGTCGCCATGGGCCGGGCGCTGATGATGGACCCGAAGGTGCTGCTCCTCGACGAGCCGTCGGCCGGCCTGTCCCCCGCCTACCAGGACGAGGTGTTCGTCCGCTGCCGCGAGATCAACGCGACCGGGGTGTCGATCGTCATGGTCGAGCAGAACGCCCGCCGGTGCCTCCAGGTCTGCCACCGCGGCTACGTGCTGGACCAGGGCACCAACGCCTACGAGGGTCGCGGTCGCGACCTCCTGAACGACCCCAAGGTCATCGAGCTCTACCTCGGGACGCTCGCCCAGGCGGAGTGATCCCACGCTGACGAGGGAGGCCCCGCTCCGACGAGCGGGGCCTTCCTCGTGCGCGGTCCCGACCGCGTGCGCGGTGGTCCGTCCCTGCACGTGCGAGGGCCCCGCCGGAGCGGGGCCCTCGCCGTGGTGCGCTACCGGACGATCACTCGGCAGAGCCACCGGCGATGACGTACTCGAGGGTCTCGAGCTGCGCCTCGTCGTTGAACTGGAGGATCGCGAAGCTGGCCTGGCCCGGGTCACCGTTCTCGTCGAGCTCGATGGGACCGGACTTGCCGTCGTAGTCGATGTCGCTCCCGCCCTCGAGCAGCTCCTTGCACTGCGCGAACTCGGTGCACTTCTCGCCGTCCTTCGTGACGTTCGCGATCTCGGTCGCGAACTCGGTCGGGACGTCGGAGCCGGCCGCGATGGCCGCGAGCGCCGTCACGATGATGGCGTCGTAGGTCTCCGAGGCGTAGTTGAAGTCGCTCAGGTCGGGGTCGACCTCGAGCAGCCGGTCCTTGAAGCTCTCGTCGAGCTCGGACAGCGGCGTCGTGCCCTTCATGCCGGAGATGGCCTGCGGGTTGTCGGTGAAGTTCTCACCGAGGGCGTTCCCCATGTTGCCGTCCGACCCGTAGATCGCCTTGTTGTCGGTCCCGATGCCCGCCTCGAAGAGCGCGGTCAGGATGCGGGCCGACTCGTCGAACCCGATCACCGCGATGGCGTCCGGGTCGGCGTCGACCAGCTGCTGGACCTCGGCGTCGAAGTTCTGCGCCTGCGGGTCGTAGATGATCTTGGCGACCACCTCACCGCCGGACGCCGTCACCGACTCCTCGATGGTGTCCGCGAGACCCTCACCGTACGGGTCCTGCAGCGCCATGATGCCGACGGTCGCGTTGCCGTCGCCGACGATCAGCTCACCCAGGACCTGGCCCTGGAGGATGTCCGACGGGGCGGTACGGAAGTAGAGCCCGTCGTCGTCGTAGTCGGTGAACTGCGCCG
>JAHWKB010000190.1 GCA_019348115.1 Actinomycetota bacterium
CGACGGTCGGGGCGGCGGCGGGCGCGCGGAGGACATCGGACACGGGGCGTCCTGGAGGGAAGGCGGCGGGCAGGAGGGGAGGTCGGGCGTGGCGACGACCGGCCCCGGCTTTCGTGCGGTCGGGCGGTCAGGCCTCTTCGGCGCCCTCCGGGGTGAAGGTAACGGTTCGAGGCTGTCCCGGCTCCCCGGCGGCACCGAGGCTCTCGCCGTTCAGTTCCACGCGGACGCCGGCCGGGTTGCCGAACCGGACCTGGATCTCGCCGTCGTCCTCGAAGCTGCGGGTCTCGCCGCGCTGCACGGTCTCCTCGAGCACGGTCTGGCCGTCGATCGTGACGCGTGTCCAGCAGTCCTCCTCGTAGGCGAGGAGGAGCTCGACCCCGTCGAAGGTCGGCTCGGGGCTCGGCTCGGGTGTCGGGGTGGCGGCGTCCTCCGTGGGGCTGTCGGCGGGCTGCGGCGGCTGCTGGGCCGCCGGCTCGGGCGTGCGACCGCCGAAGACCTGTGCGAGCGCGGCCACACCGATCAGAACGACGACCACGACGACGGCCCACGCGATCCACGTCGGGGGCGGGCCGGACGGCTGCTTGGCGACGGGGGTGGCCGCGATGCTCGACGCGGACGGCTCGTCGTGCTGGACGTTGCGGCGGTAGCGGTCGAGGAGCGGTTGGGGGTCGAGCCGGAGGTAGCGCGCGTACGAGGACAGGAAGCCCTTGGCGTAGACGTCGCCGCCGAAGACCTCGAACTGCTCCTCCTCGAGGGCCCGCAGGTAGTCGGAGCGGACACGCGTGTCCCGGGCCGCCTCGTCGATGCTGCGGCCCTGCTCCTCGCGGGCGTCCCGGAGGACGTCCCCGATCCCGATGCTCACGTGCGTTCCCTCGCTGGCGCGCCGTCGCCGGTGCCGACCGGAGCCTATGGGAGGGGGCGCGCGGTGCGCGACGGGAGGGGGCGCGCGGTGCGCGACGGGAGGGGGCGCGCGGTGCGCGACGGGAGGTGCTGGGCAGCGCGCGGGGCCGGGTGCGTCACACGACCCGGACGACGTCGAGGAGCGCCGCGGCCGCGGCCTCGTCCCGGCCCGTCACCTCGATGCCCGGGAGCTCGCGCCACGACCGGCGCGCGCCGGCGAGGAGGCACCACGACGGGACGTCGGCGACCACCGAGACGGTCGGCGCGGCGCGGACGAACGCGCCGAACTCGTGCCGGCGCAGGTCGAAGCGCCACGGGGTCCGGTCGACGTCGCGGAAGCGCAGCTCGACCACCCCGTCCCGATGGTCGACCTGCCGGAGCGGTCCCCCGGGGAGCGCCCGGAGCTGGAACTCGGCGAGGAGCCCGCGGAGGCGGTCGTCCATCGGCGGGTCCGGCCGGCCCAGCGCCTGGGTCACGTCCCGCTGGTGGACCCACTCGTCGTAGAGGCGCAGGCCTCCCATCCAGCTGAGCGGGACCCGTCCGAACGCGGTCGGGATCATGACCTTCGCGAGCGGGCGCGGGACGAGGCCGGTGATGGTCGCGAGCCGGGATCCCCACGTGGCGAGGTCGTCGCGCACCTGGCCTCGGGCCTCGTCGCGGACCTCCGCCACGAGGTCGTCGTTGACGCGCTCGAACGCGTCGAAGTCCCGCCCGGGCCGGAAGTGCAGGAGGTGCACCCCGAGGACGCTCCCGCGGTCGGAGGTGGCGAGGTGGCGGAACACGTCCAGCACGCTCCACCCGGGGAGCGCCTCGATCGTCAGCTCGGCGTCGGTCAGCCCGTCGAGGAGCGCGAGGCTCCCCTCCCGGAGGCGCCGGATCGCGGCGGCGACGTCCTTGGGTTCCACGGTCGAGGGCTCCCTGTCGGGCGGTCCGGCGGTCGCCGGCGAGCCTAGGGCGGGGCCCGTCCGGGAAGTTCGTCGGGCGGGGGGCCGGCGCTACAGTTCCGGCCCATGGAGACCTTGAAGAAGCTCAGCCTCGTCCTCAGCGCCACCATCCTCGCGATGGCGCTCGCCATGGGTCCCGCGTTCGCCGCCGAGACCGGCGGTGGCGAGGGCGGCGGCGAGAGCGGCGGCCCCGAGAAGATCCAGCTGCCCGAGCGGCAGCACGACCTCGTCGGCCTCCTGCTCATCGGGGCGCTCGGGGCCGGCGGCCTCGCCGCCCTCGTCAACGCCCGCAAGCAGCTCCGCGGCGAGCGCGACCAGGCCTCCGGCGAGTTCCGCTGGCGCTGACCCCTCCGGGTCCGCCACGTCCACGCGGCTGACGCCGGCGTGCGTTCCGGTCGCGACCGGAGGCGGCGGATCGACCGTGAGCAGCTCGTCCCAGGATGACGGGCGGAGCTGCTCACGGTCGCGGACCTGCCCACGGTCGTGCGGCGCCCCGCGCCGGGAAGCGGGGGCCTAGAAGACGCCCTGCTCGAGCGCGTTGTCGAGCTCCTCGGGGGACCACAGGACCTCGCGGGCCTTGGAGCCCTCGTTGGGTCCGACGACGCCGAGCTCCTCGAGCTCGTCCATGATGCGGCCGGCGCGGGCGAAGCCGATGCGGAGCTTGCGCTGCAGCATCGACGTCGACCCGAGCCCGGAGTTGACGACCTGCTCGGCGGCGCGGCGCGTGAGGGTCTCGTCGGAGTCGTCGTCGCCGGAACGCGCCAGGTCGGCGACCTCGGCGTCCTTGCCCTCCTTCAGCACCCCGTCGACGTAGTCGACCTCGCGCTGGCGCTTGCAGTACTCCACGACCGGGACGATCTCGCGCTCGGTCACGAAGCAGCCCTGCAGGCGCGAGGGCTTGCCCTGCGACGCCGGCAGGAACAGCATGTCGCCCTTGCCGACGAGCTTCTCGGCGCCGCCGGTGTCGAGGATCGTGCGCGAGTCGGTCTGCGACGCGACCGCGAGCGCGAGCCGCGACGGGATGTTGGCCTTGATGAGGCCGGTGATGACGTCGACCGACGGGCGCTGGGTCGCGATCACCATGTGGATGCCGACGGCGCGGGCCATCTGCGCGATGCGGCAGATCGCGTCCTCGACGTCGCGCGGGGCGACGAGCATGAGGTCGGCGAGCTCGTCGATCACGAGCAGGATGTACGGCATGTGCCGGTAGTGGGCGCGCTCCTCCTCGGTGTCGGCGGGGACCTCGCCCTTCGCGACGGCCTCGTTGTAGCCGTCGATGTTGCGGAACCCGAGACGCGCGAGCGTCTCGTAGCGCATCTCCATCTCCTTCACGCACCACTGCACCGCGTCGGTGGCGCGGCGCGCGTCGGTGACGACCGGTGCGAGGAGGTGCGGGGCGCCCTCGTAGGCGTTGAGCTCGACCCGCTTGGGGTCGATGAGGATCATGCGCACCTGGTCGGGGCGGGCGCGCATGATGATCGAGGTGATCATCGCGTTGAGGGTGATCGACTTGCCGGAGCCGGTCGCGCCGGAGACGAGCAGGTGCGGCATCGTCGCGAGGTTCACGAGCGCGGCGTTGCCGGCGATGTCGACGCCGAGCGCGACGTAGAGCGGGTGGTCCTCGCTCCGCGCGTCGTCGCTGCGGAGGATGTCGCCGAGCGTGATGAGGTCGCGCTGGCGGTTCGGGACCTCGACGCCGATCGCGGACTTGCCCGGGATGGGGGCGACGATGCGGACGTCCGGAGCGGCCAGGGCGTAGGCGATGTCGTCGCCCATGTTGGCGACCTTCTTCACCTGCACGCCGGGACCGAGCTCGATCTCGAAGCGGGTCACCGTCGGACCGCGGGACCAGCGCGCGACGTTGGCGTCGATGCCGAACTGGTCGAAGGTCTCCTGCAGCGCCTGGACCTGCGCCTGGATGTGGGCCTTGGACTCCTTCTGGAGCGTCTTGCCCTTCGTCAGCATGTCCATCGGCGGGAGCTTGTAGTCGTCCCAGTCGACGACCGGCTTGATCTTCGCGGCCTTGCGCTTGCCGTCCTCGGTGTACTGCACCCGCGCGCGGTCGACGGTGACGGGCTCGGGCGCCGGCGGGTCCGCCGGCATCCCGGCCTCGAACGCCGCGGCGCTCTGGCCCGTCGGCTTCATCGCCTGCGTGGCCGACGCGTCGCCGGCCTCGCCCGCGTCCTCGTCGTCCTCGAGCGGGAGCTGCTCGGCGGAGCGGTAGCTCGCGACCGCGCGTCGGCGGCGGGTCGTCGCCTCGTCGGCCTCCGACGGGGACGCCGGCGTCGCAGGCCCCTCGCTCGAGTGCGTCCGCTCGGCGGCATCCGCCTCGTCGCCGGCGGACCCGCCCCGCGCCGCCTCGCGCAGCCAGGCGACCACGGCGGACACGGGGGTCTTCGTGACGATCAGCAGCCCGAGGCAGAAGGTGACGAGGAGCGCCGCGGACGCACCCCAGATCGACAGGAGCGCCACGAGCGGCGTCGCGATCATCCAGCCCACGAGCCCGCCCGCCGGCCACAGCTCCTTGATGCCGTCGGCCGGGAGCGGCGAGCCGGCGATCAGGTGCCACCCGCCGATGACCGCCACGAACGTCAGCACGAGCCCGACGGCGATGCGCCCGATCTCGGGGCGTGGCTTGTCGACGACGACGAGCACGCCGAAGTACACGAGCAGCACGGGGACGATGTAGCCGTAGACGCCGAGGACCCCCCGGAAGATGGCCTCGAGGAAGTCGCCGAACGGGCCGGCTGCGCCGGCGTACATCCCGAGCCCGGACAGGATCCCGAGCAGGACGAGGCCGAGCCCGAGGACGTCGTCGGACTGGTCGCCGATGTGCCCCGCCGCGCTCTTGAGCACGCGCGTCGCGACGCCGGGGTCACCCGACCCGCCGGCGCGCGCCTTCTTCTTCTTCTTCGCGTCCTTCGCGGGCGCGGCGGCGCGGGACGAGGAGGCCTTCGACGGCTTCTTCGACGGCGCCTTCTTCTTCGGCGGGGACTTCGTACCTGTCGCCACTGCGAGGAGCCTC
>JAHWKB010000039.1 GCA_019348115.1 Actinomycetota bacterium
GGATGTCGCGCCCGGCCGTGACGTTGCGCATGAACGGCAGGACGTCGTCGGGGCCTTCGGGGCCGCCGAAGGACACCAGCAGGATCGCGTCGTAGGGGAGGTCGGTCGGCATGGCGGATCCCGGTCGTGGACGGGGAGGAGAGAGTCAACACCATCCGACCGTGGCGTCCCGTCCGGGATGGGTCGGAGGGTCGGAGTGGGTCCCTACCCTCCCGCCGACCCGGCCGGGCGACCCGAGGAGCGACGCGATGGCCCTGGACGAGCAGGAGGTCGAGCGCGTGCTCGTCGTCACCGCCCACCCCGACGACCTCGACTTCGGTGCCGCCGGGACCATCGCTGGCTGGACCGACGCCGGCATCGAGGTGGCCTACTGCATCGTCACCGACGGCGATGCGGGCGGCTTCGATCCCGCGGTGCCGCGCGGCGACATCGCGGGGATCCGTCGCGCCGAGCAGCTCGCCGCGGCGGCGACCCTGGGCGTCTCCGACGTGACGTTCCTCGGTCACCCCGACGGCTACCTCGAGGTCACCCTCGACGTCCGCCGGGACATCGCCCGCCAGATCCGCCGGGTGCGGCCCCAGCGCGTCGTGACCCAGTCGCCCGAGCGGCACTGGGAGCGCGTCTACGCGAGCCACCCCGACCACCTGGCGGCCGGTGAGGCGACCCTCCGGGCCGTGTACCCCGACGCTCGGAACCCGTTCTGGTCACCCGAGCTGGCCGAGGAGGGCTTCGCGGCGTGGGCGGTGCCCGAGGTGTGGGTGATGGGCCACCAGCAGGCCGATCACGTCGTCGACGTGACCGCGCACGTGGAGCGGAAGTTCGCGGCCCTCGACTGCCACGTCAGCCAGGAGACGAGCACGCCCGAGATGCGCGCCCGCGTCCGTGACTGGATGCGCCGCGTCGCCGTGGAGGGCGGTCTCGCCGAGGACCGCGCCGGCGAGGCCTTCCTGGTGGTGCCGACCGCGTGACGCGGGCCCGCGCTCGGGGGGGCCGACCGGCCGGCGGGTGTGCACCGGCCGCACGGGAACGGGCGGAACGGACACGACGGCTGAACGGGGGCCGGAGGAGTGCCGAGGGGAGAGGAGCCCCCGGGCCGGGACGTTCCGGGGAGCATCCGTCGACCCGTCCGGGTCCGTCCCCGAGGTCCGTGCCGTGCTCCTGCGTCGTCTCCTGGCCCCGTTCGTCGCGGCGGCCGCCGCCCTCGCGCTCCTGCCGGCCGTCGCCGGCGCCGCCGAGCCGTACGAGGTCACCCTGGACATCACCTTCCCCACCGTGGGGTCGGCGACGTTCATCCACGACTACCACCAGCCACGTGGCGGGGGCCGCACGCACAAGGCGACCGATCTGATGGTCGCCAAGCACACGCCGGCGTACGCCGCCGTGGCGGGGACCGTGTGCTCCATCACCGGCGTCGGCGAGCCCGTGCCCAGCTGGGGCTACGCGCTGTCCATCTGCGGCGCCGACGGCCGGCGCTACGCGTACGTGCACATGAACAACGACCGCCCCGGGACCGACGACGGCCTCGGCGGCCCCGCGCACGCCTACGCGCCCGGCATCGTGCGCGGCGCCACCGTGGCCCGCGGGCAGCTCGTCGGCTGGATCGGCGACTCGGGCAACGCGGAGCGCACCGCGTCACACCTCCACTTCGAGATCCACGACCCTCGGGTCACCGATCCGTACGGCGACCACCGGATCGACCCCTACTTCTCGCTCCTCGCCGCCCGCGCCCGGGGCGACGTCCCCGGTGGGACCGGGACGACCCTCGTGCCCGCCGCGCCGGTCGCTCCCGCGGTCCCGTCGGCGCGCGTCGCCGGCGCCGACCGGGTCGCCACGGCGATCGCGCTGTCGCGGGAGAGCTCCGACGCCGCGTCCGTGGCCGTGCTCGCCCCGTCGATCTTCGTCGCCGAGGCGATCGTCTCCGGCCCGCTCGCGGCGGCGCTCGGCGGTCCCGTCCTCACGACCCACCCGTCGGTGCTCGACTCGCGCGTCGTCGGTGAGCTGCAGCGGCTCGGCGTCGAGCGGGTCGTCGCCGTGGGCCTCCCCGCGGGCGTGGCCGAGGCACTGACCGCCGCGGGCTTCGCCGTGGACCGGCTCGGCGGGACCGACCGCTACGGCCTCGCCGCAGCGGTCGCCGCGCGGACCTGGGCGGCGCAGGGTCCCGGTGAGCGGCGCGTCGTCCTGGCGCTCGGCGAGCACGCCGACCCGTCCCGCGCCTGGCCCGACTCCCTCCTGGCGAGCTACTTCGGCGCGGCCACCGGGCAGCCGGTGCTCCTCGTCGCTCCCGGTGCGCTCCCCGACGCCACGGCGCGAGCGCTCGCCGGTGCCACGCAGGTCACGATCATCGGCGGCGAGGCGGCCGTCCCCGCCACGGTCGCGGACGCGATCGGCGCTCTCGGCGTCGACGTGCAGCGCCTCTCGGGCAGGACCCGCTACTCGACCGCGCTGGCCGTCTCGGACGAGCTCGTCCGCCGCGGGCTCGCCTCCGCCGCCCGCACGTGGGTCGCCACGGGACGCAACTGGCCCGACGCGGCCACCTCGGGCCCGGCCGTCGCGGCCGCCGGCGATCTCCTGCTGCTCGTCGACGGCGCCGGCCAGGGCGCCGACGCCGAGACCCGGAGCTCCCTCGCCCAGCGCGCCGGCACGATCGAGCGCGTCGTCGGCATCGGCGGCGATCGCGCCGTCTCGCCCGCCGCGCTGTCCGCCGTCGCCACGTGGGCGCGCTGAGGGGACGAGCCGACGGGCCCGACCCGACGGTCGACTGAGGGACGCCGTCCCCGCCCACTAGCCTCCCCGCTCGATCGACGAGCGGGAGGTCCGACGTGAAGGCAGGCGTGTTCCGGGGCGAGCGGGACGTCCGCGTCGAGGAGGTCGCGGACCCCGTCCTCCGCGACCCCGATGACGCCATCGTCCGCATCGTCCGCTCCAGCGTGTGCGGCTCCGACCTGTGGCCCTACCGCGGCCACGCACCCTGGCAGCCCGGCTGGCGGACCGGCCACGAGCTGACCGGCATCGTCGAGGAGGTCGGCGACGCCGTCGAGCACGTCCGCCCCGGTGACCTCGTCGTGTCCGCCTTCGCGTGGTCGTGCGGCACGTGCGAGTTCTGCCGCGCGGGCCTCCAGACGTCCTGCGTCCGGAGCACCTACCCCGGCGGGGCGGACAACGACGGCGGGCAGGGGGAGCTCGTCCGGCTCCCGATGGTCGACGGCTCGGTGTGGAAGGTCCCCGACGGCACGCCGGAGGACCGGCTCGACGCCGTCCACCTCCTGTCCGACGTCCTGCTGACGGGCTATCACGCAGCCAAGCTCGCCGGCGTCGGCGAGCCCGGCATCGACGGTGAGCCGGTCCGCACGGCCGTCGTCGTGGGCGACGGTGCGGTCGGGCTCTCGGCCGTCGTGTCGGCGAAGCTCCTCGGGGCGACGACCATCGTCGCGGCCGGCCACCACGCCGAGCGGCTCGAGCTCGCGGCGCAGCTGGGCGCGACCGTCACCACGGACCTCCGCGGCGACGAGCTCCACCGTCACCTGCTCGACCTGACCGACGGCGGTGCGGCCGCCGTGATGGAGTGCGTCGGCACCGCCGGCGCCGTCGCCACCGCCGTCGAGGTCGCGCGCCCCGGTGGCACGGTGTCGATGGTCGGCGTCCCGCGGTTCGTCGACGAGTGGCCCATGGGGACCTTCTTCTCGAAGAACGTCGCCTTCCGCGCCGGCGTCGCGCCCGTCCGGGCCTACATGGACGAGGTCGGGCCGGCGGTGGCGTCCGGCGAGCTCGACGTCTCCGCGATCGCGTCGCACCGGTTCACCCTCGACGAGCTCCCGGACGCCTACGCCGCGATGGACGAGCGACGGTGCATCAAGGCCATCGTGGTCCCCGAGTGAGCACGGCCGTGGCAGCGCCGGCGTGGTTCACCGACGCCCTCGCCACCCCCGGCGAGGTGCGGCGCGTCGACGTCGACGGCGCCGGCATCAACTACCTCCGCTGGGGCGACGCGTCCGCGGCGGGCGTGGTGCTCGTCCACGGCGGGGCGGCGCACGCCCGGTGGTGGGACCATCTCGCCCCGTTCCTCGCCGCGCACCAGCACGTCGTCGCGGTCGACCTCTCGGGGCACGGCGACTCCGATCGCCGGGAGCGCTACCACCCCGAGCGGTGGGCCGACGAGGTCATGGCGGTCGCCGGGGACGCCGGCATCGACGGTCCGCCGGTCCTCGTGGGCCACTCGATGGGCGGGTTCGTCTCGATCGTCGCGGCCGCACGGCACGGGGAGCGCCTCGCCGGCGCGATCATCGTGGACTCGCCGGTCCGCCGGCCCGACCCCGAGGTCCAGGAGTCGCGCAGCGGCCGGATGTTCCGCGCACCGAAGACCTACCCCACGCTCGACGAGGCGGTCACCCACTTCCACCTCGTCCCGCCGCAACCGGTCGTCACCCCGTACGTCGTCGACCACGTCGCCCGGCACTCCCTCCGCGAGACCGACGCCGGCTGGACGTGGAAGTTCGACCCGTCCATCTTCCGTGGGTTCTCGCCGTTCATGTTCGGCGAGTACCTCGCCGCGGCGCGCTGCCGCATGGCCGTCCTCCACGGCGAGCTCAGCCCCATCGTCGACCACGACATCACCGACTACATGAGCGAGCTCCTGGGTCGCAACGCCCCGTTCGTCGAGATCCCGCAGGCCTACCACCACCTCATCCTCGACCAGCCGCTCGCGTTCGTCTCCGCCGTCCGCGCCCTCCTCGCCGACTGGGAGCACACGGTGCCTGCGCCGCGGGCGTCGCGCCGGGAGGCGTGACCCCGAGGGTCAGGACGCGCCGTCCCGCGGCCGCCCTCGCGCTACAGCTTGCGGAGGTGGACGCGCTCGACGGCGTGGTCCTCGCCCTTGCGCAGCACCAGGTCCGCACGGGACCGGGTCGGGAGGATGTTCTCGACGAGGTTGCGGCCGTTGATGTCGCGCCAGATGTCCTCCGCGAACGCCAGCGCCTCGTCGGCGGTCATCTCGGAGAACCGGCGGAAGTAGCTCGCGCGGTCGCGGAAGGCGGTCCGGCGCAGCGTCTCGAACCGCTCGAGGTACCAGCGCCGCACGGAGGCCTCAGGGGCGTCGACGTAGATGGAGAAGTCGAAGAAGTCGCTCACGAACACCTGCGGCTCGCCCGGCCGCCCGTGGCCGGTCTGGAGCACGTTCAGGCCCTCGAGGATGAGGATGTCGGGGCGCGCGACCACGATCTCCTCGCCGGGGAGGATGTCGTAGGTGAGGTGGCTGTACACCGGCGCGGTGACCTCGGTCGCGCCGGACTTCACGTCGGACACGAACCGCAGGAGGCGCGCGACGTCGTAGGACTCCGGGAAGCCCTTCCGGTCCATGAGCCCGCGGGCCTCGAGGACCTGGTTGGGGTGGAGGAACCCGTCCGTCGTGACCAGCGCGACCCGGGGATGGTCCGGCCACCGCGACAGCAGCGCCTGGAGGATGCGCGAGGTGGTCGACTTGCCGACCGCGACGCTGCCGGCGACCGCGATGATGTACGGCACCTTCGCCGTCGGCTCGTCGAGGAAGGTGCCCGTCGCCTGGTGGAGGTCCTGCGTCGCCGCGACGTAGAGGTTGAGCAGGCGCGACAGCGGCAGGTAGATGTCCGCGACCTCCTCGAGCGAGACGTGCTCGTTGAGGCCCCGGAGGGTGTCGAGATCCGCCTCGGTGAGCGGCAGCGGCGTCGTGGCACGCAGGCGCGACCAGGTGGGCCGGTCGAAGGTGACCCACGGGGACGCGGTGCTCTGGTCGATCATCCGCGGCACCGTAGTGCCCGGCTCGACAGCGGCACGAGCCGGCGCCTACGGTGGCAGATGTGAACGGACGTTCACATCTGCCACCGACGCAGGAGCCCCCGTGCGCACCCGTGAGATCCACCTCGCCTCCCGCCCCCAGGGCGCGCCCACCCCCGAGGACTTCCGCCTGGTCGAGACCGAGCTCCCGGAGCTGGGCCCGGCCGAGCTCCTCGTCGAGACGCTCGTGATGTCGGTGGACCCCTACATGCGCAACCGCATGCGCGAGATGAAGAGCTACGTGCCGCCGTTCCAGCTCGACGCGCCGCTCGACGGCGGGGCCGTGGGCCGGGTCCTCGCCTCGAACGCCGACGGGTTCGTCGAGGGCGACGTCGTGGTCCACGGGCTCGGATGGCGCGAGCACGCGATCGTGCCGGCGCGGACCGCCCGCACCGTCGACCTCGACGTCGCGCCGGCGTCCGCGTACCTCGGCGTCCTCGGCATGCCGGGGTTCACGGGCTGGATCGGGCTCACGACCATCGCGGAGCACGGTCCCGACGACGTGGTCTACGTCTCCGCGGCCGCCGGCGCCGTCGGGTCGCTCGTGGGACAGCTCGCACGGCTGCGCGGCAGCCGGCACGTGGTGGGCTCGGCGGGCTCGCCCGAGAAGATCGCGTGGCTCACCGACGAGCTCGGCTACACCGACGCGTTCGACTACCACGACGCCGACCTCACCCGCGAGCTCAAGGCACGCTGCCCGGACGGCATCGACGTCTACTTCGACAACGTCGGTGGGTCGCACCTCGAGGCGGCGCTCGGGCGGATGAGCGACTTCGGGCGCATCGCGCTCTGCGGTGCCGCCGAGACGTACAACGCCACGACGCCGCCACCGGGGCCGCGCACGATCGGGCTCGCGATCACGCGCCGCCTGAAGCTGCAGGGGTTCATCGTGTCCGACCACTGGGACCGGTTCGGCGAGTTCGCCGCCGAGGTCGGCGGCTACCTCGCCGACGGGCGCATCACCTACCGCGAGACCGTGGTCGAGGGGCTCGACCAGGCGCCCGAGGCGTTCATCGGCCTCCTCGAGGGCGCCAACGTCGGCAAGATGCTCGTCCGCCTCACGGACTAGGACGCGCGCCCGTCACGGCCGCACCACCAGGAGCAGGCCGGCGAACGCGACCGTCGCGGTGAGGAAGACCCCGAAGCGGCTGCGCCGCTCGTCGGGCAGCTCCTCCTTGAGCACGTTCATGAGGACGCCGCCGCCCAGGAAGGCGACGAGGAGCGTCAGGGCCGCCTCGTCGGGCCGGGCGATGCTTGCGACCGCCCAGCCGGCGAGGACGCCGCCGGCGACGATCCACCGGCCGGCGCGGCGGTAGACCGCACCGTGGTCCTCGACCAGTGCCGCGTCGTTGACGAGGAAGTGGAGGCCGATGGCGACGGTGAACAGCACCAGCGCGAGGGTGTCCTCCTCCGCCTTCCGCACCAGCAGTGCGCCCGCGATCGCGTTGTAGAGCCCGTACGAGCCGACGTGGATCCACCCGACCCGGTCGTGCGTCCGGCCGCCCGCACGCTCCTCGCGGGAGCGTCGGGCGTGCTGCTCGAGGCCGTAGAAGACGACGAGGCCGAGGAGCGCCGCGAGCCAGCCGTGCTCCTCGATGCCGGGAAGACCGACGCCCGCATCGTCGAGGTGGCCCTCGACGGCGGCCATCTCGGGCAGGAGGTGCAGGAACACGTAGGCGACGGAGATCCCGCCGGCGATCGACAGCCACCGGTTGCGCGGCACGACGCCGAGCGCCTCCTCGAACCGACGGGCCAGGAGGTGCACGGCGGCGAGGACCACGGCCGCGGCCCCGGAGGCCAGGATCGGCACGGTTCAGCCTGCGTCGTCGCGCGCGGCCAGCCCCGAGGTGGCAGGGCCGTCGAGAACGCTGCCGTCCACGTCGTAGCGCGAGCCGTGGCAGGGGCAGTCGAAGCTGCGCTCGACCTGGTTCCACTGCACCACGCAGCCGAGGTGGCGGCAGATGGCCGACCGCATCGTCGTCGCGCCCGTGGCGTCCTTCACGACGGCGGTGAGCTTCCCGTCGACGCGGACGATGCCGCCGCCACCCGCCGGGATGTCGTCGACCGAGGAGGCGTCGGTCGAGACCCGGTCCGCCACGTACCGCCCCGCGACCTCGACGTTGTGCTTGAGGAACTCGCCGACGCCCGAGCCGGTCTGGGCGCGGGACGGCGAGAAGATCTCCGCCTCCGGGACGTCCCGGTCGAGGACGAGGTCGCGGATCATGCGGGCGGCCACGGTGCCGTTGGTCAGCCCCCACTTGCTGAACCCGCTGGCGACGTGGACCCGCTCGGAGAACGGGGCGACCCCGATGAACGGCAGCTTGTCGACGGGCACGTAGTCCTGGGCCGACCAGCGGTAGCGGACGTCGGAGCAGCCGAGCCGCTCGCGTGCGAAGACGGCGAGCGGGTCGTCGTGTCCTGCGTCCGCCGGTCCGCGGCCGGTCTCGTGCCCCTCGCCGACGACGATCGCGTAGACGTCGTCCCCCTCCCGGTGGTGGCGGATCGAGCGCGAGGGGTCCTCGGCGCTGATGTACATGCCGGCGGGGTGGTCGTCGCCGGCGAGCGCGGCCACGCCGTACTCGCGGCTCGCCGTCGCACGGGCGAACTCGAAGCCGCGGTCGATGATGGGGAGGAGCGTCGCCAGCACGACGTGGTCGGCCGTGACCTCGCCGACGGCGGTCTCGACGACGGTGCGGGCGCCGGCGTCGCGGATGCCCGTCACGCGGGTGTGCTGGTGGACCGCGCAGCCCTGGCGCGCCGCCACCGCCTCGGCCAGCCCCTGCACGTACCGGACGGCGTGCATCTGGCCCTGGTCGCGGAACCGCACGCCCCCGAGCGTGGGGAACGGGAGGTCGAGCTCGTCCTCCCAGGACGCCGGCAGTCCCAGCCGCTGCGCCGCCTCGACCTCGGCGTGGAGCGTCGGGACCTGCGCGGTCTCCTCCGTGTAGACGTAGGCGTCCTGGGTCTCGAACGCCGCGTCCGGTGCGTGCCGGCGCGCGAGGTCGCGGACCATCGCGACGGCCTCCTCGTTCAGGCGGCCGTAGGTGCGGGCGACCTCGTCGCCGTGCATGTCGACGAGGTCGGCGTAGAGGACGCCGTGCTGCGAGGTCACCTTCCCGGTGGTGCCCCCGGTGGTGCCGTGGCCCACGGCGCGGGCCTCGAGGACCGTGACCTGCAGGCCCTCCTCGGCGAGCAGGAGCGCGGTCGTGAGCCCGGTGATGCCGGCCCCGACGACCACGACCTCGGTGGTCCAGTCGCCGGCGAGCGGCTCCCATCGGCGGCCGGGGGAGGTCCCGACCCAGAGCGAGGTGCGGTCGCCGTCGGTCACGTCTGGTCCTGTCGTCGGTCGTGCGTCGGTGGGGCACCGACCGTCCGAGGATGGTCGGTGCCGCCGCCGGCCGGCGTCCCTCCGCCTGTCCGTTGGGCCGTCCGCCGGGGGCCGCGGTTCGCGCCCCGCCCCTCCGGGGGGCACCCTGCCCCTTCGCATCCCCGTCCCCGCATCCCGAAGGCTCCTCCGTGCGTCGCTCCGCCCTGCCGGCCGTCCTGGCCGCCCTCGTCCTCGCCCTCGCCGCCTGTGGTGGTGGCGCGGAGGACGGCGCCAGCGAGGACACCTCGCCGACGCCCACGGCGACGGACGGAGCGTCGGCCGCCGACCTCGACGACGGCGTGGCCGCCGTCGTCAACGGCGAGGAGATCCCCGCCGACCTCCTCGACAGCCGCGTGGACACCGCCGCCGAGGCGCCCCAGCTGGCCGAGGTCCTCGAGGGCGAGAACGGCGAGCAGGCCCGGGCGCAGCTGCGCGCCAGCATCCTGTCCCAGCTCATCGTCAACCGCATCGTGGTGGACGGCGCGGACGAACGCGGTCTCGCCATCGACGACCAGGCGATCGCCGAGACCCGCGAGGAGCTGACCGAGCAGGCCGGCGGTGAGGACGCCTTCGCCGAGCAGGTCGACGCCGCCGGCCTCGACGAGGAGCAGCTGACCGCCGAGCTCGAGGCCATCACGGCGCTCCGGCTCGTGCGGGACGACCTCGCCGGCGGCGAGGCCCCCGAACGGGACCCCGACGCGACGACGCCGGACCCCGCCGACGCGGCCCTCCAGGAGTGGCTCGTCGAGCAGCTCCGGGAGGCGGAGATCGTCGTCGCGCCGGAGATCGGGCGCTGGGACCCGGCGCAGGGCACGATCGTGCCGACCGGCGCCGCGGCCCCGCCGGCGCCGCCGCAGGCCCCCGCGGGCGGCGGTGACACGACCGCGCCGACCGCGCCGGCCACGTCGTCCCCCGCCGCGACGGAGGGGTAGGGGCCGCGGGTCCTGCGCCGGGACCCGGGACACGCAACACTGGTCGTCGAGGGTGCGGGGCCGACCGGCCCCGCGCGGACGAGGGAGCCTCGCCAGGTGGCGACGAACACCACCCGCCGGGTGTGGACGCAGCGCATCGTCGCGCTGGTGGTGGCGCTCGCCGGCGTGCCCTTCCTCGTCGCCGTCGGCGCGATCGCCGAGGACGCGCCCATCCGCGAGGGCGAGACCGCCCCGCGCACCGTCCGGGCCGACCAGCTGATCCGCATCGTCGACGTCGAGGCGACCGACGAGGCCCGCCGCACCGCGCGGGAGTCGGTCCGGCCCCGGGAGGTCTTCGACGACGAGGCCCAGGCCGCGACCATCGCGCAGGTCCGCGAGGTGTTCGCGGCCGTCCGGAACGCCCGCGAGCCGGAGGCGGTCCCGGCCCCGCCGGCACCCGCGCCCAGCCCCGGCGCGAGCCCCGGGCCCCCGCCGAAGCCCGAGCTCCGCGAGCCCGCACGGGCGGACCAGCTCGCCGAGCTCCGGGCGTCCCTGCCCTTCCTGAGCGACGAGGCCCGGGCGGCGCTCGTGGAGCTGAGCGACGCGCAGCTGGAGCAGCTCGAGAACGAGACCGTCAGCGTCGCCCAGCAGCTCGCCCGCCTGCGCATCACCGAGGACGAGCTCGAGGACACCCTCGACGAGCAGCTGCGCGTCGAGCTCGCCGTGCGGAACTTCCCCGGCGAGACCGGCCGTCTCGTGGTGGAGCCGCTGATCCGGGGGGTCATGCAGCCGACGGTGAAGGTCGACCCCGACCTCACCGCCGCGGCCCGCGACGAGGCCGCCGAGGCCGTCGGCGAGGTCGTGCGCACCTGGCGTCCCAACGAGCCCATCGTCGTCGAGGGCGAGAGCGTCGACGCCATCCAGATGGAGGCGCTGCGCCAACGCGGGCTCGAGGGCACCGACCCGCGGACGGCGCTCCTCCGCGCCTTCGGAGCGATGGCGCTCGTCGCGGTCGTGGTGGCGACCTACCTGCGCATGATGCAGCCACGCGTGTGGCGCTCCGGGCGCAAGGTCCTGCTGCTGTCGGCGCTCGTCGCCGGCTACTCGCTCCTCATCACGGGCGCGGGCTTCCTCACCGAGGTGGCCGGGTCGAGCTGGTGGTACGCGGTCCCGGCCGGGGCGCTCGCGATGCTCTCCGCGATCCTGATCGCGCCGGTCGTCGGCATCGCGACCATGCTGCCGTCCGTGGCGCTGGTCCTCGTCGTGACGCCCCAGTCGACGGCCGTCGCGGTGTTCGTGGCCGCCGCGGTGCTCGTGTCGGTCCCGCTCGTCACCAAGCTCGGCTCCCGCGGGGACCTCCGGACGGCCGTGCTGCGCGCCGGGACGTCCTACCCCGTCCTCGCCGTCGTGTCGGTGGCCGTCTTCGGCCCGCGCGAGCGGCTCGGCCTCGTGGCGCTGGCGGCGCTCGTCAACGGCATCCTCACCGCCGTGCTCGTGCAGGGGATGCTGCCGTTCGTCGAGACCTGGTTCCGGCTCCCCACCGTCACCGCACTGCTCGACCTCGCGGACCGCAACCACCCGCTCCTGCGCGAGCTCGAGCAGAAGGCGCTCGGGTCGTACAACCACTCGGTCATGGTCGCGGCCCTCGTCGAGCGTGCCTGCCGGCGGATCGGCGCCAACGGCCTGCTCGGCTCGGTCGCGGCGCTGTACCACGACATCGGCAAGGTCCGGCAGCCGCACTTCTTCATCGAGAACCAGCAGGGCATCGCGAACCCGCACGACGACCTCGAGCCCGAGGTGTCGGCCGTCATCATCCAGAACCACGTCGTCGACGGGGTCGAGATGGCCCGCGAGTACCGCCTGCCACCCGAGGTCGTGGCCGCGATCGGCTCCCACCACGGCACGATGATCGTGACGTACTTCTACCGGCAGGCGCTCGACCGCGCCGAGGGCGACATCCGCGAGGTCGACGTCGACCACTTCCGTTACAAGGGCACCAAGCCGCGCAGCAAGGAGGCCGCGGTCCTGCTCATGGCGGACTGCTGCGAGGCCGCGACACGGGCGATGGCGATGGACCGCGGCACGCTCCCGCGCGACGAGATCGAGGGCACGGTCGATCGTCTCATCCAGGAGCGGATCGACGACGGCCAGTTCGACGAGTGCGACCTCACGTTCGCCGAGATGAGCGCGTGCCGCGACTCCATCGTCGAGGCGCTCGTCGGGATCTACCACCCCCGCATCGCCTACCCCGAGGCCTCCCGCGACAGCGAGGCCGACGCCGTCCCCAGTGAGCACGCGGGGTCGTGACCGCCGACGGCGCCGACGCCGCTCCCGGGCGCGCCGTCCTGCAGGCGCGTCGGGTACGTTCCACGCATCACGCGCGCCCGTTCGGTGCGCTCCCGCGTCCCGCGACCGCTGCGGCGGACGTCCCGCCCGCGGCCCCAGCACCAGATGAGGTCCCACCCGTTGAGCGACAACGCCACGCCTGAAGCCCCCGAGACCGAGGCCGACCCCGAGACCGCGGCCGGCGCCACCGACGCCGCCGCCGAGGCGACCGAGACCGAGGCCGCGACCGAGGCTCCTGCAGCCGAGGCGCCCGCCGCGTCCGAGGCGCCCGCCGCGCCGGCGACGCCCGCCGGTCCCTACCCGCCCCTGACGCCGGGCGACCGCGTCACCGGTGAGGTCGTCAAGCTCGTCGAGTTCGGCGCCTTCGTGGACGTCCTCACCGAGGAGGGCACGGTCACCGGGCTCGTGCACGTCTCGGAGGTCGACCGCGGCTTCGTCGAGAACATCTACGCCCACCTCTCCGTCGGCGAGGAGGTCACGGTCAAGGTCGTCTCCGTCGGCGACGACGGCAAGATCGGGCTGTCGATCAAGCAGGCCGACCCCGAGTGGGAGGACGAGCCCGACCTCGACCGCCCGCGTCGGAGCACCATCGACAAGGACTTCGACCGCCGCCTGCGCAAGTTCATGCACGGCTCGCAGTCGATCCAGGGTGAGGTCCGCCGCCAGAAGCGCGGACGCCTCGGCAACGACTGAACCGGCCAGACGCACGACGGAGGGAGCCCCACGGGGCTCCCTCCGTCGTCTTCCGGGTCGTCAGGACACCCGGGGGCCGGTCACCAGGGCCAGCGCCGGGAGGTGCGGGGCTGGAGGCCGGTGAAGGAGGCGAGCTCGTCGAACCAGCCGGGCTCCTGCAGCTTGAGGTGGAGGTCGAGGACGTCGTCGGCGGTGAAGGCGGGGCCGGACGGCGGGGTCTCGGGGTGCGACGGACCGAGCTCCCAGGGGGCCTGGGCGGCGGTGGAGAGTTCGACGCCCCCCTCGATGAGGAGCTCGATCGCGTGCTCGCCGGCGGGCTTGACCACGAACACGTCACACGCGGGGCAGCGGAACGCGTAGCGGTTCTTGTCGCCATCCACGGCACGCAGCGGGTCGACGAGGTGGAGCGTGATCGCCTGCGGGTGCAGGTCGACCTCGTCGGTGCACATGGGGCACGTGGCGCGGATGGTCTTCAAGGCCGGCTCCTCCGATGCTCGGGGGTTCGCCTCGAGGTGTACCGCCGGTGACGCTGCGTCCACCCTGGCCGATGGGCGCACAGCACGGCCGGACGGCCCGCGGACCTGTCCGGAAGGACGCGCACGGCAAGGGTGGCCGGTGGCCGACCGACGGCGCCGCCGCGTGTCGTAGCATCGGCGGGCCGGTCCACCGCCCGCCGTCCCGACCCCGGAGCCCGCCGTGATCACCGCCTTCGTCCTCGTCGACGTCGAGGTCGACGCCGTCCCGGAGGTCGCGACGGCGATCGCCGAGCTCGACGGCGTGACCGAGGTGTGGTCCGTGACCGGCCGCTACGACCTCATCGTGAAGGTCAAGGTCATCCGCAACGAGGACCTCGCCGACGTCGTCACCGCCGGCATCGACAAGGTCCCCGGCATCCGGGACAGCGAGACCATCATCGCCTTCCGGGCCTACTCCGAGAAGGTCCTGGACGCCGGCTTCGCGCTGGGCCTCGAGGACTGATGCGGTCCGGCTTCACCTCGCGTGTCCTCGCCGTCGTGCGCGACCTCCCGCCCGGGTCGGTGGCCTCCTACGGGGAGATCGCGGCGGAGGCCGGCGCGCCCGGCGCGGCCCGGGCCGTGGGTCGCGTCCTCGCGTCCTCGGCCGCCGACCTTCCCTGGTGGCGCGTCGTGACCGCCGGCGGGCGGCTCGCCCCGCACAAGGAGCGCGAGCAGGCGGCCCGCCTCGAGGCCGAGGGGGTGGCCTGCCGGGACGGCCACGTCGTCGCGCTGCGGGCGACGGGCCCGCGCGCCAGGGCGGCGCGCCGGTGACCGGCGCCGTCCTCCTGCTCCCGCCGTCCGAGGGCAAGACGCCCGGTGGCGACGGGCCGCCCTGGCGCGCCACGACGACGGGCGACGGGCCGCTCGTCCCGGCACGGCGCGAGCTCGTCGATGCCCTGCGGACGGCCCTGCAGGACCCTGCCGTCGACCCCGCGGACGTCCTGCGCTACGGCAGCGCCGAGGTGCTGGCGCAGGCGGTCGAGACCGACCTCGCGGTCGACGACGCCGCCACGCTGCCGGCGGTCGAGCGCTACGCCGGCGTGGTGCTCGACGGGCTCGACCCCGCCTCGCTCACGGCGGCGGCGCGTCGTCGCCTCCTGCGCAGCACCTGGTTCGTGTCGGGGCTGTGGGGGCTCGTGGCCGCGACCGACCCCATCCCCGACTACCGGGTCAAGATCGGCGCCAAGGTGCCCGGCATCGGGGTGCTCGGCACGTGGTGGCGGCCGCACGTCTCACCGGTCGTGGACCAGCTCGTGGGGGCCCGACTGGCGTGGGACCTCCTGACGACCGAGCACGGGCGGGTGTGGCGACCGGGCGGGACCGCCGGGGCGATCGCCACCGTGGCGTTCACCACCCGGTCGAAGGGCACGCGCGGCGTGTCCAACTACCACGGCAAGCACCTGAAGGGCCGCTTCGCGCGCCACCTCGTCACGACCGACCCCGGCGACCTCGACGCCGCCGCCGGCTTCTCGTCCGACGGCTGGGAGCTCGACGCCGGCGCCAGCACGCTCGCCGGCGACCGCCCCCACCTCGTCTTCAGCGCTCCCTGACCCGACGCGGGTCAGGGTGCGGCGTCGGCCTTGGCGCGCTTGGCCATGCGGCCGCGGAGGTTCTGGTCGAGCTCGACCTTGCGCAGACGGACGGTCGACGGGGTCACCTCGGCGCACTCGTCGACGCGCATGAACTCGAGCGCCTGCTCGAGGGAGAGGGTGCGCGGGGGAGCGAGGCGCACCAGCTCGTCGCCCGTCGCCGAGCGCATGTTGGTGAGCT
>JAHWKB010000191.1 GCA_019348115.1 Actinomycetota bacterium
CGTCGGCGAGGCCCTTGACGTGCTCGAGCAGCGACTGCGTCAGCGCCGGGTTCACGCCGGCCATGGGCTCGTCGAGCATGACGACGTCGGGCGCCACCATCAGCGCGCGGGCCATCTCGAGGAGCTTGCGCTGGCCGCCGGAGAGCGTGCCGGCGAACTCGTTGCGCATGTGGTCGAGCTTGAAGCGGGTGAGCAGCGTGTCGGCACGCCCCTCGATCTCCTGCTCCTGGTTGCGCCACAGCCAGGGCAGGTGGGCCGTCAGGAAGTTCTCGCCACGCTGACCCGTCGCCCCGAGCTTCATGTTCTCGATGACCGGCAGTTTCGACAGCGACTTCGTCAGCTGGAACGTGCGGACCATCCCGCCGCGGGCGACCTTATGGGCCGGCTCGGACGCGAGCTCGCGCGAATCGAACTGCCAGTTGCCCTCGTCCGGCTCGTCGAATCCGGTCAGGAGGTTGAACAGGGTGGTCTTACCGGCCCCGTTGGGGCCGATGAGGGCCGTGATGAGGCCGCGCGGGATCTCGAGGTGGTCGACGTCGACGGCGACGAGGCCGCCGAACGAGCGCCGCACACCGTCGATCGTGAGGACCGTGTCCGGCTTCGAGACGCCGGGCGTCGGCTCGACGCCCTTGAGGGCGTCGCGGCGAGCGGACCGGGCGGCGGAGCCGCCGGCGTCGGGAGGCGTGTTCTGGTCAGGCATCGAGTTCCATCTCCCTCCGGTCGCCGACGATCCCCTGGGGTCGGAAGATCATCAGCAACATCAGTCCCAGACCCACGAGCATGAACCGCACCTGGCCGACCTGGGTGCCGGACATGATCGACTCCGGGATGTGGCCGGCGCGGATCGCCTGGCGCAGCACGTTGTCGCTGAGCGACAGGACCATCCAGAACACCATCGAGCCGAGCACGGGGCCGAGCACGCGGGCGGTCCCGCCGAGGATCAGCGCCAGGTAGGCGTAGAAGGTGATCGGGGTCGAGTAGACGTCCGGCTGCACCGACTGGGTGCTGACGGCCAGCACGAGGCCACCGAGCGAGCCCATGACACCGCCGTAGATGAGGCTCTGCATCTTGTACGAGTAGACGCTCTTGCCGAGCGAGGTGGCAGCGTCCTCCTCCTCGCGGATCGCCTTCAGGACGCGTCCCCAGGGCGAGCGCATCGTGAGCCATACCGACAGGGACGCCAGGACCACGAGCAACCAGGCCACGGTGAGGAGCCACGTCTCGTTCGCGCTGTACGTGAACGGCCCGAAGCCGTAGTCGCCGGGGGGTATGGGGTTGACCCGGTAGAAGCCCTGAGCGAACGCGGTCAGTCCGTACGAGCCGCCGGTGACCTCGCGCGTGCTCGGCGAGCGCAGGATGAAGCGCAGGATCTCGGACGCCGCGATCGTGACGATGGCGAGGTAGTCGGCGCGGAGGCGCAACGTCGGGAGGCCCAGCAGGAGCGCCAGCAAGACGGATGCGCCGAGCGCGACCAGCAGCGACAGCCAGAACGACAGCCCCAGGTAGGTCACACCGATGGCGAGGCCGAAGGCGCCCGCGGCCATGAAGCCGACCTGGCCGAAGTTCAGCAGGCCGGTGTAGCCGAAGTGGATGTTCAGGCCGATCGCCGCCAGGGCGAAGACGGCGGTGAACTCGTCGATCGCCGCTCGGGCGACGTTGCTCAGGATCGATCCCCAGTCCATGACTCAGTCCTCCTCAGCCGACACGCTGCTTCTTGCCCAGGATCCCCTGGGGTCTGACGAGCAGGACCAGCACCATCACGAGCAGGGCGCCCACGTTCTTGAGGTCCGGTGAGACGAAGAGCGTCGACATCTGCACGAAGACGCCGATGACGAGGCTGCCGACGAGGGCGCCGTAGGCCGTGCCGAGCCCGCCGAGGATGACGCCGGCGAACATCAGCAGCAGCAGGATGAAGCCCATCTGCCAGCTGACCTGCTGCGACAGGCCGAAGAACACCCCGCCGAGCGCCGCCAGCCCGCCGCCGACGCCCCAGACCCACAGGATCACGCGTTCGACGTCGATACCGGACGACTCCGCGAGGTCCTTGTTGTCGGCGACGGCGCGCATCGCCTTGCCGATCTTCGTCTTCTGCAGCATCAGCCCGACCGCCCCCAGGATCAGCAGGGACAGGACGATGACCACGACGTCCTTGGGCACGATGCGGAACGGGCCGAAGACCCACGCCGACTGGACGGCGTACTGCGCGAACGGCCGGGTGCGCCCCTCGAAGAAGTACAGGAACAGGTAGCGCAGGAAGATCGACAGCCCGATGGAGACCACGAGCATGGCGATGAGCCCCGTCCCACGTCTCCGCAGGGGACGCCACAGGCCGAGGTCCATCGCCATCCCGCCGAGGCCTCCGACGATGACGCCGATGATGACGGCCGGGATGAGGTGGACGCCGAAGAGCTGGTTGATGGCCCAGACCGACAGTGCCCCGAAGGTCACGAGCTCGCCGTGCGCGAAGTTCACGAGGCCGGTGGTGCCGAAGATGAGCGACAGGCCGATGGCCGCCATGGCGATGATGAGCCCGAACTGGATGCCCTCGATCAGCAGCTGGACCGCGGTTATCAGCATGCGGGACTGGACGTTGCGCGAGCCCTCGCCGAGCGGGAACAGCAGGGGGCGCGACTGGTTGGAGCGGATCGAGAACTCGAGCGTCGCCCGGTCCGGGTTCCGCAGGGTGACGCCCTCGGGGAGGCTTCCCTCCTGCACCGTCGCCTGGTAGTCGCCCGGGCCGGGGAGGTCGAGGCTGAACGTGCCGTCCTCGCCGGAGGTGGCGACGCCGACCTCCTCGCCCTCCGCCGTCTGCACGACGATCTCGACGCCTTCGACCGGTCCGTCGGCGTTCTGCATGGTCCCACGGACCGACTCCGAGGCGTCCTGGGCGGCCGCCGGCATCACGCCCACCAGCAGCCAGCCCATGATCATCGTCATGAGCAACACACCGACTCGACGCACGCTTCGTCCTCCTGGCGGGCCACACGGGACGGTGGGAGCCTAGGAGGCCGGAGCCCCCGACCGGGGATTCCGGGCGACATCCGCGCCCGACCGGTCCGTTCGTGGGGTCCGGTGTGCGCCGTCCGGTCACCGCGGCGGCCCGAGGTGACGTCGTCCCCGCCGGCGCGTATGGGGCAGCGGGCCGACGGGTACGGCCGACGACCGGCCGGTGGCCGAGGGCCGGCGTAGCATCGTCGGACCGGCGTCCGGGACCGGCGACCGACAGGACGGCAGGTGGCGACAGACGCCCACGGTGGCGTGCCCGCCGAGGAACGGCTGCAGCGTCTCGTCGAGGTGCAGCAGCTCCTCTTCGACGTGAGCCGCGAGATCGGCCCCGCGCTGGAGCTCGGTCCCGTCCTGGACACGGTCCTGCGTGCGATGCGCCGGATGGTCGACTTCAAGGGCGGGTCGATCTGCCTCGTCGAGGGGGACGAGATCCGCATGGTGGCCGCCGACCCTCCGGTCAGCGGCGACGTCCTGGCGCTGCGCGTCCCCGTCGGGCAGGGACTCGCCGGGCGGATCGTCGCGACCGGCGACGCGGTCCGGTCGGACGACCTCACCACGGACCCGCGGGTCGACCCGGCTGTCCTCGGCACCGGTTCGAACGCGCGGTCACGCTCGTACATCGGCGTGCCACTGGTCGTGCTCGGTGAGGTCATCGGCCTCCTGCAGGTCGACTCCGCCGACCCGGCGGCGTTCACCGAGGAGGACGTGTTCATCCTGGCGGGCCTGGGGACCCAGGTCGGTGGCGCGATCGAGTCGGCGCGCCGCTTCCAGTCGGTGCTCGAGCTCGAGCGGCTCAAGAGCGAGTTCATCGAACGGGTCTCCCACGAGCTCCGCACCCCGATCACGATCATGTCCGGCTTCGCGACCACGCTCGCCGACCAGGGTGCCGACCTGACCGACGAGGAGCGTGACGTCTTCGTGCGGCGGCTCGCCGCGGCGACGGCCCGGCTGCGCTACCTGGTCGAGGAGGTCCTGACCCTCGCCAGCCTCGACAGCGGGCTCACCTCGCCCTCGCGGACCGACGTGACGCTGGCAGCGCTGCTCCACGAGGTGGTGGACGCGACGGCGGCCGCGGCGGACGTCGACGTCGACTGCCCCGACGGGCTGACCGTGCACACCGATCGGGCGGTCCTGGTCCGCGTCCTCGGCCCCGTCGTCGACAACGCCGTCCGGTACGCGGGGACCGCCGTCGTGCGTGCGCGGCGGGTCGACGACGGCGTGGTCGTCGAGGTCGTCGACGACGGACCGGGGATCCCGGAGGAGCTGCGCCCGCGGATCTTCGACCGGTTCGTGCGAGGACGGCACACGGTGGCCGGGATGGGGCTGGGCCTGGCGATCGCCCAGCACCTCGCCGGCTCGATCGGCGCGTCGGTGAGCTACGAGCCGCGCGACCGCGGCTCCCGGTTCACCGTGCACGTCCGGGACGTGGCGATCACCGATCGACGATGACGCGGACGTCCTCGAAGCCGAGACCGCGCAGGAACGCCTCCAGACGCGTCTCGGTGGCCGACCGGGCCTCGTCGAGGATCCCGGCCTCCAGGGCGCGCTGCTCCAGCAGGTCCTCTGCGGCCCGGCGTGCCTCGGACTCGAGCTGGGGATCCCCCCGCGTCAGCAACCCCGTGTCGCGGTCGTAGACCTGGGTGGCGTCGTTGTCGAGCGACACGAACGTGATCCGCGGGGGCGGCACCCGCAGCTCGATGGACCGAGCGTCGAAGTCGATGACCGCGTCGCCCTCCTCGACCTCGCCGAGGTCGACACCGGCGCCGATGCGGGCCACCGCGAGGAGCGAGATGCGGTCGCCGCGGAGGAAGT
>JAHWKB010000040.1 GCA_019348115.1 Actinomycetota bacterium
ACGCCGACGGCTACGCCATCGCGCGTGTCGCCTGCTTCAAGGACACCCTCGTCGCCCAGGCGCGCCCCGACCTCGCGGTCCAGGACCAGGCCGGCAACGCCTGGAAGGCCCGCAAGGACTTCTCCTGGCTGAACCCGTACCAGGACGAGGCCGGCCAGTGGTGCATCGACGTCGGCCTCGCCGCCATCGAGATGGGCTTCCACGAGGTCCAGTTCGACTACATCCGCTTCCCCAACGGCGGCGACGGCGACACCTCCGTCATCAAGCTCCCCGGCGTGCCGGCCGAGCGTCCCCGCGAGGAGTGGCGCCACACCGACGAGATCACCGAGTTCCTCGCCCGCGCGTCCGAGCAGATCCACGCCGCCGGCGGGCTCGTCTCGGCCGACCTCTTCGGGCTCGTGACCTACGACTTCACGTGGGACGCGCAGGGGACCGGCCAGGTGATGGAGAAGATCGCCGAGCACGTCGACTTCATCTCCCCGATGGTCTACCCCTCGCACTACGGCGTCGGGAACTACGGCCTCATGCCGCACCCCATCGAGCACCCGTACGAGACGGTGTGGAACTCGATGCAGGAGGCGCAGATGCGCGTCCAGGGGCTGCGCGCCGAGATCCGCCCGTGGCTCGAGGACTTCTCCGCCCCGTGGATGGGCTACCCGGACCACTCGCCGGACCACGTCCAGAAGCAGATCCAGGCGACCTACGACAACGGCATCGAGGGCTGGCTCCTCTGGAACGCCGGCAACTCCTACACGGAGTCGATCCTCGAGAAGGGCGAGGCGAAGTCCAAGGCCGACCCGGACTTCGTCCCGCCGTACCGCACCGCGAACCCGGACGCGCCGCCGGGCGTGGCCGTCGAGAAGGTGTGGCCCGGCATGCCGCCGTGCAAGCCGGACCGCGAGCGTCTCGAGATCGGCAAGGGCAACCTCGCCGGGTCGACCCCGCCGGTCCGCGCCCCGGGTGGCGACGAGCCGATCGCGTGCAAGGAGGAGGAGGCGGCCACCTCGACCGCCTCCCCCTCCGAGGACACGGCGTCGACCTCCGACGGCGCGTCGCCCACGGACGACTCGACCGAGTAGCAGCACGAGCAGCAGGAGTCGGGCGACGTGCTCTTCCCCACCGTCGAGTTCGCGGTCTTCCTGATCGTCGTCCTCACCGCCAGCTGGCTGCTGATGCGGCACCGCACGCCGTGGAAGCTGTTCATGCTCGCGGCGAGCTACGTGTTCTACGCCGCCTGGGACTGGCGCTACCTCGGCCTCATCGCCGGCTCGACCGTCGTCAACCAGGCGGTCGCGGTCGCGATGGGCCGCCGCGACGACGAGCGCGTCCGCAAGCAGCTGCTGGCGGTCGGCGTCGCCGCGAACCTCGGGCTCCTCGCCTGGTTCAAGTACTACGGCTTCTTCGTCTCCTCGGCGCGCAACGCCCTCGGCGAGTTCGGCATCACGCCGCCGCTGCCGCTGCTCGAGATCGTCCTGCCCGTGGGCATCTCCTTCTTCACCTTCCAGGCGATGTCGTACGTCATCGACGTCTACCGCCGGCAGGTCGCGGTCGCCCCGTGGCTCGACACCTTCCTCTACCTCGCGTTCTTCCCGCAGCTCGTCGCCGGCCCGATCGTGCGCGGCTCGGAGTTCCTCCCGCAGCTCCGGGAGCCCCGCGACCCACGGGCCATCCCGGCGGCGCGAGCGTTCGGGCTCATCCTCGGCGGCCTGTTCAAGAAGGTCGTGATCGCGAACGTCCTCGCGACCACGCTCGTGGACCCGGTGTTCGCGACCCCGTCGGCGCACGGCTCGCTCGAGACCCTCCTCGCCATCTACGGCTACGCGGTCGTCATCTACGCCGACTTCTCCGGCTACACCGACATCGCGATCGGCGTCGCGCTGCTCCTCGGGTTCGACTTCCCACAGAACTTCGACGCCCCGTACTCGGCGCTGTCGCTGCGGGACTTCTGGCGCCGCTGGCACATGACCCTCTCCCGCTGGCTCCGGGACTACCTCTACATCCCGCTGGGCGGAAGCTCCGGGGGCGCGGTCGCGACCGCCGGCGCGCTCATGGCGACGATGGTCCTCGGCGGGCTGTGGCACGGTGCCGCGTGGACGTTCGTCATCTGGGGCGCCTTCCACGGGGTCGGGCTCGCGGTCGAGCGCTTCACCGGTCAGGGACCCACCGACCCGACCAGCATGGGCGCGGTCGAGCGCGCGGTCCGCCGCGTCATCACCTTCCACGTGGTCTGCCTCGGCTGGGTGCTCTTCCGCGCCACGTCGCTCACCAACGCCGGCGAGGTCCTCGGGCAGCTGTTCGAGCCGGCCGCGCTCACGCTCGTGACGCCGGCCGCGGTCGCGCTGATCCTCGTCGGCATCGCCGTCCAGTACGTCCCGAAGGACGTCGGTGTCCGCATCGGCCGCGCGTTCGAGACGCCCCGCCCGGTGCTCGCCGGCGTGCTCGGCGGCGCCGGCCTCCTCCTCATCGACGCGCTCGGGCCCCAGGGCATCGCGCCGTTCATCTACTTCCAGTTCTAGAGGCCACCGTGGACACCCCTCTCCCGCCCAGCACCCCGCCGCGTCCCTCCGACGAGGAGCTGGCCGAGCCGCCCATCGTCCTCCCCGACGAGGAGCTGCCCGCGACGCGCGAGGTCCCACCACCGCCGGCCGCCCGGTGGGCCGCGGGTCACGTCATCATCACCGTCACGATCGCGCTGCTGCTCGGGGCGCTCCTCAACGCCGCCGACATCCTGGCCACGGCCGAGCGTCAGCCCTTCGGGCCGGCCCGGAACGCGAGCGTCGCGGCCGCGGAGCGCCTGCTGGCCGTCTCCAGCGCGCTGCGGCTCGACCGCCCGCGCTCGGCCATCGACGAGGCGCTCGGGCGCGGTCCCGCCGAGGTCGCCGAGGACGAGCCGGCGGAGGAGCCGGTCATCGCTGCGCCGGCGACGCCCTCGCCGGCGGACGAGGTCACCGAGGAGCCGACGGCCGAGCCCGAGCCGGAGCCGACACGCGGTCCGTACACGGCGGCGGACCCGCTCACGATGTACATCGGTGGCGACTCGATGGTCGGCCAGTTCGGCGGGGCGCTCGCCGACCTCGCGGACGACACCGGCGTCATCACGATGACCGAGGTGAAGTACGAGTTCGGCTCCGGCCTCAGCCGTCCGGACTTCGTCGACTGGCCCGAGCGGCTCCGCGGCGTGAGCCGGACGCAGCAGCCCGAGGTGATGGTGCTGTTCTTCGGCGGCAACGACGCCCAGCCGCTCGAGATCGACGGGACGGTGTACGAGCCGGAGACACCCGAGTGGCAGGCGGAGTACCGCTCGCGGGTGTCGGCCCTGATGGAGGAGCTGCAGGAGCTCGGCCACACCGTCTACTGGATGGGCATGCCCATCCCCCGCTCCGAGACCCTCCAGGTCCGGCACGCGATCCTCAACGAGATCTACTCGTCCGAAGCGGACCTGCGCGACTCGGTCCACTTCGTGGCCAGCTGGGACCTGTTCAAGGGCCCCGACGGCGGCTTCTCGGAGTACCTGCCGAACCGCAACGGCGAGGTCGTGGACATGCGTCTGGACGACGGCATCCACCTCACGACCGCCGGCGCCTACCGTCTCGCGCGGCCGACGATCGCCCGGATCATGGCGGACCACGGCATCGAGCCGGCGGACGAGCAGGGCGGCTGACGGGCCCGGCCCGCGCCCGTCGGCGCGCGGTCACCGCCCGCTCGGCACGATCCGCGTGCTCTGTGCCGTCTCGATGTGACGCAGGGCGCGCCGCTCCGTAGGGTCGGAGGTCACAGGCCACGCACGTCGCTGCGATGGCCGTCCGTGCGCGGACCCCGTGGGCATCGTCGACGGTCGGAGACGACCGGAGCTGGCGGCCGTCCCGGCACTCGCGCGCGCCGCCCCCGACGGAAGGTCCCGCCCGCATGGGCTTCCTCGACTACCTCAGCGAGCCCTCGAACCGGTCGGTGCTCTACGAACAGGCGATCGAGCACGTCGCGCTGACCGCGGCCGCGGTCGCCATCGCCATCGTCGTCGGCATGGTGCTGGGGATCGTCGCGCACCGGAACGCCGTGCTGCGTCCGCCGATCGTGAACACGACCGCGACGCTGCTCACCGTGCCGTCGCTCGCGTTGTTCGCGCTCCTCATCCCGGTGGTCGGCATCGGGTTCAAGCCCGCACTGATCGCCCTGGCGATGTACGCCCTGCTCCCCATCGTCCGGAACACCGTCTCGGGGCTCGGGTCCGTGGACCCCGCGGTCACGGAGTCCGCCCGGGGCATGGGGCTGAACGCCCGTCAGCGCCTGCTGCGGATCGAGCTCCCGAACGCGTGGCCGGTGATCCTCACGGGCATCCGCGTGGCGACCCAGCTCACGGTGGGCATCGCGGCCATCGCCGCGCTCGTCGGGGGGCCGGGGCTCGGTCGCGAGATCTTCCGCGGGATCCGCTCGATCGGGAGCCCGTTCGCTCTCGACTCCCTGCTCGGCGGGACCCTCGGGATCATCGTCGTCGCCATCCTCTTCGACCTTCTCTACACCGGCATCGGCCGGCTCACGACCTCGCGAGGTATCCGTTGACTGACGTGATGATCGAGCTCCAGGAGCTCACGAAGGTCTACCCCGGCACCACCAGCCCGGCGGTCGACCACATCTCCCTGCAGGTCCCGAGGGGCGAGATCCTCGTCCTCGTGGGCCCCTCGGGCTGTGGCAAGACCACCACCATGAAGATGATCAACCGGCTCATCGAACCGACGTCGGGCGAGATCATCCTGGATGGCGAGAACGTCACCCACATGGACCCGAACCAGCTGCGTCGCCGCATCGGCTACGTCATCCAGCAGATCGGGCTGTTCCCGCACCTGACCATCGCGGACAACATCGCGACGGTGCCGAAGCTCCTGGGGTGGGACAAGGACCGCATCCGCGCCCGCATCGACGAGCTCCTCGACACGGTCGGCCTCGACCCCGACACCTACCGCGACCGCTACCCGAAGGAGCTCTCGGGCGGGCAGCGGCAGCGCGTCGGCGTGGCCCGAGCCATGAGCGCCGACCCGGACGTCATGCTGATGGACGAGCCGTTCGGCGCGATCGACCCGATCACCCGGACCCGCCTCCAGAACGAGTTCCTCCGTGTCCAGCGGGACATCCAGAAGACCATCGTCTTCGTGACCCACGACATCGACGAGGCCATCAAGATGGGCGATCGCATCGCCATCCTGAACGAGGGCTCGCGGATCGCTCAGTTCGCGACGCCCGAGGAGATCCTCACGGCGCCGGCGAACGACTTCGTCTCCGACTTCGTCGGGGCCGGCGCCTCCCTGAAGCGCCTCAACCTCAGCCGCGTGCGGGACATCGCCATCCGGACCGACGCCCCGACCGCGACCGCGGACGAGCCCGCCGGTGCGATCCGGGAGCGCCTGCTCGGGTCGGACTGGACCGCCGTCCTCCGACTCGACGCCGACGGTCGACCCCAGCGTTGGCTGCGCGCGCCGGACCTGCGCCGCGAGGACATCGATCTCAGCCGTGCCGGGCTCCCGGCCGTCGCGATGGTGGAGCCGCAGGCCACGCTCTCCGACGCCCTGAACGAGATGCTGGTCGGGAGCGCCGGCGTCGCGATCATCGTCGACGGCCGGGGGCGCTACCAGGGCGTCGTCGACATCGACACCATCATCACCAGCATCAAGCGCATGGTCGACGAGAACGCGGACTACTACCGCCTCGCCAAGCTCGGGGACATCGACGGCCGCGAGACGGTGGGCGCCTGATGACGGTCACCGACGCACCCATCCAGGAGGAGCGCGCCGGGGCCGACCAGGTCTCGCGCGAGCATCTGCCGGGCCGGCGCGGTCCGGTGCTCACGGCCCTGCGCTACCTCGGCATGCCCCTGTTCCTGGGCGCGGTCCTCGCCGGGCTCTACGTGTGGGTCCAGTCGCAGCCACTGGGAGACGTGGCGCGACGACGGCTGACCGCCGACATCCTCCTGGCCCAGACGCGCGAGCACGTCTGGCTGGCGTTCGTGTCGACGGCCATCGTCCTGGTCCTCGCCGTCACCCTCGGCATCGTGGCGACGCGACCGGGCACGAGGCGCCTCGCGCCGTACCTCGTCAACCTCGGCAACGCCGGGCAGGCCATCCCCTCGCTCGGTCTGCTCGCCCTGCTGTTCTTCGCCTTCCGCGAGATCCCCGTGCTCCCCAGCACCGGTCGCGTCCCGGTCGTCACGGCCCTGGTCGCGTACTCGTTCCTCCCGATCCTGCGCAACACCATGGTCGGTCTCGACCAGGTCGACCGGAGCATGCTCGAGGCCGGCCGCGGCATGGGGATGTCGAACTGGGAGGTCCTCCGGCGCATCGAGCTGCCGCTGGCCGTCCCCGTGATCCTCGCCGGCGTCCGGACCGCGCTCGTCCTCAACGTCGGCACCGCGACCCTGGCGTTCCTGTTCGGCGGGGGTGGGCTGGGGCAGACCATCTTCCAGGGGTTCCAGCTCAACCGCGACCCGATCCTCGTGACCGGCGCGGTGCTGACCGCCGTCCTGGCGCTCTTCATCGACTACCTCGCCGGCCTCGCCGAGGAGCAGCTGACCCCGGAGGGCCTCCACTGACACGCCACCGACCGAAGCAAGCGAACGACCGACAGCAAAGGAACACCGTGCGAACACCCCTCCGACCACTCGCGATCGCAGCCGCCGCTGCGCTCCTGGCGACCGCCTGCGGCGGTGAGAGCGACAGCGGCACCGGCGACCAGGGCGGGTCGCTCCAGGGCGCCGAGATCACCGTCGGGTCCAAGGACTTCGACGAGCAGCTCGTCCTGGGCCACATCTCCAAGCTCCTGCTGGAGGACGCCGGCGCGAGCGTCACCGACCAGATCAACCTCGGCGGGACCGACGCGGCCCGTGCCGCGCTGGTCTCCGGCGAGATCCAGCACTACTGGGAGTACACCGGCACCGCCTGGATCAGCTTCTTCGAGGAGGACGACCCGATCGCGGACCGCCAGGAGCAGTACACCGCGGTCGCGGAGCGCGACCTCGAGGAGAACGACCTCCACTGGCTCGAGCCGTCGCAGTTCAACAACACGTACGCCCTCGCGTACGCACGTGAGGCCGGCGACGACCTCGGCAACCCGCAGACGCTGTCGGACCTCGGTCCGCTGATCGAGAACGAGCCGGAGAAGGCGACGCTGTGCGTCGAGAGCGAGTTCCCGGCACGGAACGACGGCCTCCCCGGCATGGAGGAGACCTACGGCTACGAGTTCCCCGACGACAACGTCACGGTGCTCGACACCGGCGTCGTGTACTCGGCGACCGCCGACCGTGACCCGTGCAACTTCGGCGAGATCTTCGCCACCGACGGCCGCGTCGCGGCGCTCGACCTCGTCGTCCTCGAGGACGACCAGAGCTTCTTCCCGCTCTACAACGCCGCGCCGGTGTTCACGGCCGACGTGTACGAGCAGTACGGCGAGGAGCTCGAGGAGCTGTACGCGCCCGTGACCGAGGCGCTCGACAACGAGACGATGGCCGCGCTGAACGCGCGCGTCTCCGCCGAGGGCCAGCGCCCCGAGGCGGTCGCCCGCGACTTCCTCCAGGAGCTGGGACTGCTCGGCGAGAGCTGATCCCCGCGAACGGTCGAGGAGCGGATGCCCGACGGGGCATCCGCTCCTCCCGTTCCCCTCCTGCCGGCGCGCGTCAGCGGGACCCGACGCCGGCGCGGAGCTCGCGCACGAGGTCGGCCACCCGGTGCGCGGCACCGGCCGGCTCGCCGTCGCTGGCGGCCTGGACCACCGCCGAGCCCACGATGACCCCGTCCGCGAAGCTCGCCACCTCGGCGGCCTGCTGGCGGGTCTTCACACCGAGGCCGACGGCCACCGGGGTCGACGTCCGCGAGCGGATGCGCTCGACGAGCGTCCGCGAGTCGTCGGAGGCGACGTCCTTCACGCCCGTCACGCCCATCAGCCCCACCGCGTAGACGAAGCCCGTGGACACCTCGGCGATCCGATCGATGCGGTCGTCGGTGGAGACCGAGGACGCGAGGAAGACCGTGTCGAGACCGGTGCGACGGGCCTCACGGACCCACGGGTCCGACTCGCCGGCAGGGAGGTCCGGCAGGATCGCGCCGGCGAGCCCGGCTCCGGCCGCCTCGTCGGCGAACCTCGCGAAGCCGCGCGTGTCCGGGATGGTGACGTAGGTCATGACGAGGGCCGGCACGTCCACCTCGCCGGTGAGCGAGCGGCACATGTCGAGGTCGTCGGCGACGCCGTAGCCGTGGTCGAGCGCCTGCTGCGACGCCGCCTGGATGATGGGGCCGTCCATCATCGGGTCGCTGAACGGGAAGCCGACCTCGAGCACGTCCGCGCCGGAGTCGGCGGCCGCCTCGAGGCACGCCCGGGACGTCTCCATGTCCGGGAAGCCCGCCGGGAGGTAGATGACGAGGGCGGCGCGACCCTCGTCGCGGGCACGGGTGAACGCGTCGGTGACCGCGCTCACGCGTCGCTCTCCGGGTCCTCGCGCGGATCCGCGTCGACGACCTCGTTGCCGAGGTCGCCGGCGATGCCGAGCTCGGTCATGACCTTCACGACCTCGTCGACGTCCTTGTCGCCGCGTCCCGAGACCGTGAGGATCACCGTCGCGCCGGCATCGAGCTCGTCCCGCCCGTGGGCGAGCAGCCAGCCGATGGCGTGGGACGGCTCCAGCGCCGGGATGATGCCCTCGAGCTCGGACAGCCGGCGGAAGCCCTGGATCGCCTCACGGTCGGTGGCGGCGACGTACCGGCCGCGGCCGCTGTCGGCGAGCATCGCGTGCTCCGGCCCGACGCCCGGGTAGTCGAGGCCGGCGGAGATCGAGTGGGCGTGCTTGACCTGTCCGTCCTCGTCGACGAGCGCGATCGAGCGCGCGCCGTGGAGCACGGCCTCGCGGCCCTCCGTGATGGTCGCGGCGGTCCGGCCGGTGCCGATCCCCTCCCCCGCCGCCTCGACGCCGACGAGCTGCACGTCGGGCTCGTCGATGAACTCGGCGAACGAGCCGATGGCGTTCGAACCACCGCCGACACAGGCGATGACCGCGTCCGGCAGACCGCCCGCCTGGGCCGCGAACTGCGCCTTGGACTCGACCGAGATGACCTTCTGCAGCTCGCGCACGATGAGCGGGAACGGGTGCGGACCCATCGCCGAGCCGATGAGGTAGTGGGTCGAGTCGACGTTGGTCACCCAGTCGCGCATCGCCTCGTTGATGGCGTCCTTGAGCGTGCGCGTCCCGGACTCGACCGGCACCACCTCGGCGCCCAGGAGCTGCATCCGCACGACGTTGAGGCGCTGCCGGCGGCAGTCCTCCGCGCCCATGTAGACGACGCACTCGAGGCCGAACAGTGCGGCGGCCGTGGCGGTCGCGACGCCGTGCTGGCCGGCGCCGGTCTCGGCGATGACGCGCGGCTTGCCCATCCGCGTGGTGAGCAGCGCCTGACCCACCACGTTGTTGAGCTTGTGCGAGCCGGTGTGGGCGAGGTCCTCGCGCTTGAGGTGGACCTCGAGGCCGGCCTCCTCCGACAGGCGCTCGGCGAGGTAGAGCGGCGTCGGGCGGCCGCCGTACTGGCTCCGGAGCCGGTCGAGCTCGAGGCCGAAGGTCGGGTCGGCCTCGGCGTCGCGCCACGCCTCCTCGAGCTGCGTGATGGCGCCCGAGAGCGCCTCGGGGACGAACTGGCCACCGAAGCGGCCGAAGTAGCCCGGGCGGGCGTCGGTCTCGCTCATGCCCCTGGTCCTCTCTCGTCCGGCGCGCCGGCGGCGACCATGGCAGCGACCGTCGCCGTGGGGTCGTCGGCCGTGACGACCGACTCGCCGACCAGGACGGCGTCCGCGCCGGCTTCCGCGGCCCGCCGCACGTCCTCCGGTCCGGAGATGCCGGACTCCGCGACGGCGAGGACGCGGTCGGGGAACGACGGCCGCAGACGGGCGAAGGCGTCGCGGTCGACGTCGAAGGTGCGGAGGTCGCGGGCGTTCACGCCGATGACCTTCGCGCCGAGCTCGCCGGCGACCTCGAGCTCGGCCTCGTCGTGGACCTCGACGAGCACGTCGAGGTGCGCCGCACGGGCCTCGCCGTAGAGGTCGAAGAGCGTGTCCTCGTCGAGCGCGGCGACGATGAGCAGGATCGCCGCGGCGCCGGCCGCCCGCGCCTCCCAGATCTGGTAGCGGTCGACCACGAAGTCCTTGCGGATCGTGGGCGTCCCGAGCGCGGACACGCCCGCGAGGTCGTCGAGCGACCCCTTGAAGCGTTCGGGCTCGGTGAGGACCGAGATGGCGACGGCGCCACCGGCGCGGTAGGCACGAGCCTGCGCGACGGCGTCGATCCCCGGCGCGAGGTCACCGCGTGACGGCGACGCGCGCTTGATCTCGGCGATCACGCCCACGCCGGGACGGGCGAGCGCGTCGGCGAACCCCGGCGGGAGCGGACCTTCGGCGGCGCGCTTGCGGAGCGCGTCGAACGGCTCCGCGGACCGGGCCTCCTCCACGCGCCGGCGTGCGCCGTCGAGGAGGTCGTCGAGGAAGGTCAAGAGCTGTGCATCCCGGTCGGGGTCGGCCATCGTAGCCAGGGGCCGCCGAGCCTCCGTCCGGACCCGGGGGCCGGGCTACCGGGTCCGGAGCCACGCGAGCACGAGCTGCCCGGCGCGCTCCACGTCCCCCGGACGGCTGCGGACGGACGTGTCGGACGGGCGTCGGCGTCGGTGCACAGGAACGCCGCCGGGATCCCCGCCAGCGCGAACGGGCCGTGGCCGGAGAGGTCGCCGCGCGGCTCGACCCGGACGGCGAGACCTTCGCGCTCAGCGACGTCGGCGACCCGCCGGGCTGTCCGTGCTCGTCCGCGAGCTCCGCCGCGAGCGACACCAGCACGCCGATGCCCGTCGCGTTGTCGTTGGCGCCCCGCGTGCCCGCCACCGTGTCGAGGTGGGCGCCGACGACGACCTGGGGACGGGTGAGGGGGCGTGTGAGGGGGCGGCGGTCGCCGGGACGAGCGGCGCCGGCGAGGCGGACGGCGGTGGTGCAGCGCCGGGCCGCGCGCAGGCGCCGGCGAGCAGCACCAGGGCGAGCGCGGCGGTCCGCGTCACCGCCGTCGACCCTCAGCGGACACGGAGGTCCTCGGCCGCCCGGACCGCGGCGAGGACGGCACCCGCCTTGTTCCGGGTCTCCTCCTCCTCGGCCGCCGGGCGCGAGTCGGCCACGATCCCGGCACCAGCCTGCACGTAGGCGGTGCCGTCCTTGACGATGACGGTCCGGATCGCGATGCAGGTGTCGAGGTTGCCGCTGAAGTCGACGTAGCCGACCGCCCCCGAGTAGACGCCCCGGCGCGTGGGCTCGAGCTCGTCGATGATCTCCATCGCGCGCACCTTCGGCGCCCCGCTGACGGTCCCGGCCGGGAACACCGCACGCAGCACGTCGACCGGCCCCAGGCCCTCCCGGAGCGTGCCGCTCACCGACGACGTGAGGTGCATCACGTGGCTGAAGCGGTCGACGCCCATCATCTCGTCGACCTTGACCGAGCCGATCTCGCACACACGCCCGACGTCGTTCCTCGCGAGGTCGACGAGCATGACGTGCTCGGCGCGCTCCTTGGCGTCGGCGACGAGCTCGCGCTCGAGCTCGCGGTCCTCCTCCGGGGTGGCGCCGCGGGGGCGGGTGCCGGCGATGGGCCACGTCTCGACCTTGCGGCCGTGGACCTGCACGAGCGCCTCGGGCGACGAGCCGACGACGGAGAAGTCGTCGAAGTCGAACAGGTAGAGGTACGGCGACGGGTTGATGACGCGCAGCACCCGGTAGATGTCGAACGGGTCCGCCGCGGTGGGCACCGCGAAGCGCTGGCTCACGACGGTCTGGAAGGTGTCCCCGGCGCGGATGTACTCCTTCACGCGCTCGACCATGGCCTCGTAGTCGCCGTCCGCGAGGTTCGACGGCGCACGTTCGACGGGGCGCGGGGCCGGCGGGGCCACCGGTGCGGTCGGGGCGGTGCGCGACAGCCGGTCGAGGACGGCGCCGTTGCGCTCGACCGCGTCGTCGTACTGGGCACCGGGGTCGTCGCCGACGACGACGTTGGTCACGATGGTCATGACCTGGCGGAGGTGGTCCAGCCCGACGATGGTGCGCGGGAAGAGCATGCGGACGTCGGGGAGGCCGAGGTCGTCGTCGCCGGTGTCGGGGATGCGCTCGATCTCCCGGACCGCGTCGAAGCCGATGACGCCGACGGCCCCGCCGTGGAGCGGGAGCCCGTGGAACGCCGGCGCGCTGAGCGCCTCCGTGGCGCGCGCGAGGGCGTCGAGCGGTCCCGTGGCGTCGGCAGCCTCGGGCGGGGGCGTCCCCTCCCAGCTCACCTCGCCGTCGCGCCCGTGGAGCACGAGGAAGGGATCGGTGCCGACGAAGGAGAACCGCCCCCAGCGCTCGCCGTGCTCGGCGGACTCGAGGAGGAACGTCGGCCCGTCACCGGACAGCTTCGCGTAGACGGACAGCGGCGTCTCGAGGTCGGCGAGCACCTCGCGCCAGACCGGCACGACCCGATGGTCGGCGGCGAGCCGCACGAACTCCTCACGGGTCGGCTGGACGATCACGGGGACTCCTGCAGGTCGTCGAGGGTGCGGTGGAAGCAGCTGCGCTCGCCCGTGTGGCACGCGACGCCGTCGGGCGGGACGTCGACGGTGACGAGCAGCACGTCGGCGTCGCAGTCGGCGCGCACGTCGACCACCGGCTGGGTGTGCCCGGAGGTGGCGCCCTTGTGCCACAGCTCCTGCCGTGACCGCGACCAGAAGTGGGCCTCGCCGGTCTCGAGCGTGCGGTCGAGCGCCTCGGCGTCCATCCAGGCGAACATCAGCACCTCCCCCGTCCCCTGCTGCTGGACGATGGCCGGGATCAGCCCCTGGTCGTCGAAACGCAGGGCCTGACGGAGGTCGTCCGGGAGCGGCATGCGGGAGTCTCGGCCGGGGATCGGAGGGGTCGCGAGCCTACCCGCGCCGCCCCGTCGCCCCGTCGCGGGTCCCCGCTGCGGCGGTGCCCTGCAGTACCGTCCCGGCGTCGTCCGGAGGAGGGGCAACGGTGAGCGGACAGCCGGCAGCAGGGTGGTACGCCGATCCCACGGGCCGCTTCGACCATCGCTACTGGGACGGCGCGACCTGGACCGGTCACGTGTCCCGGAACGGCCAGGCGACGACCGACCCGCTGGACGGGAGCAGGACGCCCACCGACACGGGGACCATCGCCGAGACCTCCCCGGCGGTCGCGACGCAGACGGGGCCGCCCGGGAGCACCGGGAGCGAACGGGCCTGGGAGGCGTCGGGGGGGAGCGGGCCGTCCTGGCAGACCCAGGCGACGTCGGGGACGCGCACCAACACGAAGGCGATCGTCTCCCTCGTGCTCAGCATCATCTGGTTCGGCGGACTGACCTCCATCCCGGCCGTCGTCCTCGGCGTGATGGCGAGGCGCGAGATCCGCGAACGGCCCGACGAGGGCGGCGCCGGCATCGCCATGGCCGGGATCATCATCGGTCTGATCGGGGTCGTGGGCGCCGTGCTGATCCTCGTCGCCATCCTGGCCTTCGTCTCGATGGGGTCGGGGCCGATGTTCATGGACATGGGGTGACCCGGCCCGCCTACGTCGCCGTGGTCGGTGCCGGCCGGTCGGGCGTGGCGGACGCGGACGCGGAGACCGTGGGTCGGCTCCTCGCCGAGGCCGGCGCGACGGTCGTCTGCGGTGGGCTGGGTGGCGTCATGGAGGCGGTGTGCCGCGGCGCGCGCGCCGGCGGCGGCCGGACCGTCGGCATCCTCCCCGGGACGGACCGCGCCGACGCCAACGCGTACGTCGACGTGGCGATCCCGACGGGCCTGGGCGAGGCGAGGAACACCGTGGTCGTCCGCTCCGCCGACGTCGTCATCGGCATCGACGGAGGTCACGGGACGCTGTCCGAGCTCGCCTTCGCCGCGAAGATCGGCCGACCCGTCGTGGGGCTCGGGACCTGGCAGTTGACGCGTGGGGACGGGACCGAGGACGACACCATCCACGTGGTCGACGGCCCGGAGGACGCGGTCCGGGTGGCGCTCCGGCTCGCCGGCGACGATCCGTCGTGATCCGCACGTGCCCCGTCTGCGGCGGCGAGCTCGAACGTCGCGTGCGCGGGGTCGGCGAGGTCGTGACCGGCGCGGTGAGCGCCGTCGTGGAGGGGGCGCCGGTCCTCGCCTGCCCGCAGGAGCACCACGTCGAGGAGCTCCGCCCCGACCTGGCGTCGGTGCTCGCGACCCAGGTGCGCGAGGACCTCCTCGTGTCGCGCCGGACGAGGCTGCGCCGTCAGCACCGCTGCGGCGCCTGCGACGCCGAGCTCACCATCCCCGGCCGCCGGACGGTCCGGTCCGTCTCCCGACGCGTCGAGGGCGTCGGGGTCGTCCGGGTGACGTTCGACCTGCCGGTGCTGCGGTGCCCGGCCTGCGGGTCCGAGCAGCTCCCGGCGGAGGTCGCCGAGCGCGACCTCGGCCCGGCCGTCAGGGCAGCACTCGGACCGGTATCCCCTGGCCGTCCATGACCCGCTTCACCTCGGAGATGCGCAGCTCCCCGAAGTGGAAGATCGAGGCCGCGAGGACCGCAGAGGCGTGGCCTTCGGCGACCCCGGCGGCCATGTCCTCGGCCGTCCCTGCTCCGCCGCTGGCGATCACCGGGATCGTGACCGCGTCGGTCACGGCGCGGAGGAGCTCGACGTCGAAGCCGGACTTCGTCCCGTCGCGGTCCATCGACGTGAGGAGGATCTCGCCGGCGCCACGGACCTGGCACTCGTGCGCCCACTCGACGGCGTCGAGGCCGGTCGGGGTGCGACCGCCGTGGGTGAACACCTCCCAGCCTCGCGACGGGTCCGCCGGGTCCCGCCGGCGCGCGTCGACCGCGGCGACGATCGACTGGGAGCCGAACGCGTCGGCCGCCTCCGTGAGGAGCTCGGGGCGGTCCACGATCGCGGTGTTGAAGGCGATCTTGTCCGCACCGGCGCGGAGCATGGCGCGGGCGTCCTCGACGCTGCGCATGCCGCCCCCGACGGTGAGCGGGATGAACACCTGCTCGGCGGTCCGGGCCACGACGTCGTGCATGATCGACCGCTGGTCGCTGCTCGCGGTGATGTCGAGGAAGCACAGCTCGTCGGCGCCCTCGGCGTCGTAGGCACGGGCGAGCTCGACGGGGTCGCCGGCGTCGCGGAGCTCGACGAAGCGGATGCCCTTCACGACCCGTCCCGCGGTGACGTCGAGGCAGGGGATGACCCGGGCCGCGAGCGTCACCGCGTCACCGCCAGCGCCTCGTCGAGGGTGAACGCGCCGGCGTAGAGGGCCTTGCCGACGATGGCGGCGTCGACGCGCTCGT
>JAHWKB010000192.1:0-2882 GCA_019348115.1 Actinomycetota bacterium
TTGAGGCAGACGTCGCCGACGTCGATCGGCGTGACGCGGTGCTCGTCGTCGAGGATGTACCGCTCGTCGACCGCCTCGAGCCCGGGAGACTCGTAGGGGACGAACAGATCGGCGTCGAGGGCGCGCGACAGGAACGTGTTGTCGACCCCGAACAGGACGTCGCCCTGCGGGTCGCCGGCCGTGAGGATGGCCTGGTTCACCATCGAGCCGGCGTCGCCGCCCGGCAGGATCTCGACGTCGATCCCGGCGCGCTCCTCGAAGGCCGCGAGGACGTCGTCGGAGACGTTGAACGAGTCGTGGGTCAGGATCGTGACGGTGACGTCGCCGCTCGCCTCGGTCGCGGTCGCGTCGTCCGTCGCGTCAGCCGGGGCGTCGGCGGTCGCCTCGGCGGTCGGGGACCCGGTCGGCGTCGCAGGCTCCTCGGCGGGGTCGCCGCCGCCGCACGCGCTGGCGAGCAGAACGGCCGCCGCCAGCGCGAGAGCGGTGCGGGTGGGTGGGGACGTGGTGGGACGCATGAGCATCAGCTCCGTGGGGTGGATGGTGGGACGATGCCGGCGCGCACGTGGACCCCGAGCGCGCCGGGCTGGACGACGAGCAGGACGCCGTCGGTCAGCGAGACCGCTGCCGACGTGCCCGTGAACTCGTTGCTCACACCACGGGTGGAGCCGGCGGGGAGGTCCTCGCCGGCGAGCGGGTACAGGAACCCCTCCGTCGTGACGCCGCGCGCCGGCCCGTGCAGCGGCAGGAGCGAGACGAGCTCGCCCCGCGCGCCGGCGAGGGTGGCGTGGTCGCGGACCACGTGGAGGTGCGCCGCGCCCATGAACGCCTCGATGCGGAGGGCCGCGTAGACGTCCGAGGCGAGCACGAGCGCGTTGCCGAGGAGGTGGTCGAGGCGGCCGCCGTGCCCGCCCACGACCAGGACGTCGCGGACGTCGCGCGCGAGCGCGGCGTCGAGCGCGATGGCGAGGTCGGTGCGGTCCTTGGCCACCGGGTGGCGCTCGACCTCCGTCCCGCCGTCGACCGCCGCGGCCATCGCCGCCTGGTCGACCGAGTCCATGTCCCCGACGAGGAGGTCGACGGTCAGCCCCAGCCGCGCCGCGCTCGCGAGACCGGAGTCGGCCGCGATCACGTAGGCGTCCGCCGGCAGCTGGCCGGCGAGCGCAGGGCTCACCGGGTCGCCGCCGGTGAGGACGATGGTGGGGGTGGCTGGCGCCACGGCGTCACGTCTCCCTCCGCTGGCATTACCCAGCTCAGGTTCCACGGGTCGGTGACGCTGCCTGGCCGTCGAGGTCCGACGTGCCGTTGGCTGGCCACCCTCTCAGCCCGACCGCTCGAGCTCCCCGGGTGTCGCGGTGTGTGCTGCGGGCGGTGCGCCCGCGGATCTCACCGTACCGCAGCCCGGTCGGGCGCCGGCAGCCACGACCGGATCCGGGCGATGTCGTCCGCGTGGCCGCCGTCGTCGCTGGGCGTCTCGACGATCGCGGCCGGTGTGCCGAGCCGTGCCGCGGTCGTGACCATCGCCTCGAGCACGTCGAGCCCCATCCGTCCGGTCCCGAGGTTGGTGTGGCGGTCGCGCCCCGCGCCGGCCTCGTCCTTGGAGTCGTTGACGTGGAGGAGGTCGATCCCGCCCGTCGCCTCCGCGAAGGCCGCGACGTAGCCCGCCGGGTTCGTGGCGGTGAGCGGGTCCCCGGCCCACGCGTGGCAGGTGTCGAAGCAGGCGCCGAGCGGGACGTCGAGGTCGGCGTCGCGGAGCGTGGCGAAGAGGCGTGCGATGTCCTGGAGGTGGCGACCGGGAGCGGTCGTGCCGGCGGCCGTGTTCTCGATCAGCAGCGCGACGTCGGAGCGGAGCGGCCGGGCCACCTCGACCCAGCGGGCGAGCGCGTCGTCCATGGTGCCGCCGCCGGCGGCGTGTCCCGCGTGGACGACGACCCCACGCGCCCCGCACCGTGCCGCCTCGTCCAGGGTCACCTGCAGGGACCGCGTCGTCCTCTCGCGGACCACGGGATCGGCCGAGGCCGGGTTGCAGAGGTACGGAGCGTGCGCCGACACGACGAGCGCGGCGTCGCGCAGCGCCTCGGCGTCGGCCCGTTGCTTGGGGTCGCGCCACACGCGGGGGGCTGACAGGTGGAGCTGGACGACGTCGGCGCCGACCTCCTCGGCACACCCCATGGGGTCCTTCGCGGGAGAGGAGCAACCGACGAGCACGAGCGGCCTTCCGGGACGCGGACCGGCGGGGAGGGTACGGCCCGCGTCGCGCGGCCGGTCGCCCGTCGACGACGACCCCGGCGGGACGACGGGTCGCACCTCCGGTCCCATGTTCCGCCGGCGGACGGGTATGTTGGTGTCCTGGTGATCCGACCCGGGGGTTGTCGGGCCCCGGTGCCGAGCCGCCTCCACGGCGACAGAACGGCCCCGCTGCCCGGCCACAGCTGGAGCACGCGCGTGGGCGCGAGCTCGACCCGCCGGCCTCGGATCCGCCCCGCAGCCGGACGGTCCGGTGGCGGCGCCGCGTGTACGCGACGCAGCGGAGCGGAGGAGCGAACATCAGCAAGGGGCCCCGGCCGGCGACCACCGGCCCAGACGACCTGGAGCGCCTCGTCCAGGCCCACCTCGACGGGTGGGCGACGGACGAGGACCTCGCCGTCCTGCGTTCGCACGCGGACGACTGGCAGGACGCGCTCAAGGAGCTCCTCCGGCAGACCAAGGCCACCCTGCGCAACGTCCGTCGCCGCAAGGACACCCCCGAGAAGGAGCTCGTCCTCGCAGACTTCGAGGGCCAGCGCGAGCGCATCGAGGAGGTCCTCGCCGCGCTCAAGGCGGGCGAGGAGCCCCCGGCGGCGCGGTCCCCGGAGGGCATCGCCGAGGCGGACGACGGCACCTCC
>JAHWKB010000192.1:2982-4772 GCA_019348115.1 Actinomycetota bacterium
TCCTCCTCGGACGACGCCTCCGCGGCGGAGGAGGCCCCCGCCGAGGACGCACCGGCACCACGGCCGCGCGTGCGTGCGCGGTCGCGCGAGACGGCCAGCGAGCCGCGCACCCGCGCCCGCCGGATGCCCGGCGAGCGTGAGGACGGTGAGGAGCGTTCCGGGGAGCCCCGGACCCGCGTCCGCGCACGGACCCGGGAGGTCACCGGCGCCCGTGATCCGGAGAGCCGCTCGGAGAGCCGGAGGGAGGCCCCGCGCTCCTCGCCGGCGCCCGAGCCCGAGCGCCCGCTCGACGGCACCCCCCAGCTGCAGCTCTCCTGGCACGACGGGCGCATCGTCGCGTGGAGCGCCGCGGCCGACGCCGTGGCCGAGGACGCCGCGTCCATCCGCGAGCGGCTGACCGCCGCCGGCACCGACCCGAGCGCCTGGAGCGACCACGACCCGGTCAAGCTCCCCGGTGGCCGCGAGGCGCCGGCGATCGCGGCGCCCGTGCAGCAGACCCTCGGCTGGCTCGTCTCGCTGGCGCCGACCGCCACGGAGGAGACGCTGGGTGCGAGCGTCACGTGGCTCGGGCTCGTCGCCTCGCTCGGGGCGCGGCTCGTCGGCGCCGGCCGGGTGGTGCCGCAGCTCGACCGCACCGGTGGCGCGTCCGGCGGGAAGGGCAACCGCGGCACGTACCGGGTGCGCTGGTACCCGGCGCTCGTCGACCACGACGAGCTCGTCGCGCTCGCCCGCTCGATGCCGACGGCCGTCGCCGCGTTCGGCCGCCACGCCGACGGTCGCGCCGTCACCATGGAGCTCCTCGGCGCGTTCGTCGACGCCGTCTGCGCCGATGCCGCGTCGCGCGTCCCCGTGCCGGCGGCCCCGCCCGACCCCCGCTCCGCCGTGGACGTGGCCGAGTCGATCCTGGCCCGGCTCGACGGCACGGAGTTCGAGGCACCGACCCAGCACGCCGGCGAGCTCATCCGCGGTCTCCAGCGCTGGGCGGCCACCGTCATCGGCTCGCCGCGCCTGCGCCTCATCGCCCAGCTCGACCCGCCGGACGACAGCGGCGCGTGGCACCTCAAGGTCCTCGTCCCCGGCGGGCAGCGGAAGCTCGAGCGCGTCGATGCCGCGATGTCGAACGCCAACCCCGACCGCCGCGAGCACATCAAGGGCGAGCTCGAGCGGCTCGAGGCGCTCGTGCCGCGTCTCCAGCCGCGCAACGGGCGCCGGCGGGGCGAGGTGCTCCTCGGCCAGCAGGAGGCCTGGGAGCTCATGACCGAGACGGGGCCGATGCTCGTCGCGGCCGGCTTCGAGGTGCGGGTCCCGCCGCTGAAGCGGAAGAAGGCGCGGCCCGGCCTCCGCATCACGGCGAGCGAGGGCCACGAGACCGTCGTCGGCGCGCAGCAGCTGTCGAGCGTGCAGTGGTCGGCCGTGTTCGACGACGTCGAGCTGACCGCCGAGGACATCCAGCGCCTCGCCGCCGAGTCCCGGCCGCTCGTGAAGTCGCACGGTCGCTGGGTCGAGGTCGACCACGCCGACCTCGAGGCCGCCGCCGTGGCGCTCGCCGAGCGGGAGAAGCAGGACCAGCTGACCGGCGCGGACATGCTGCGCTACGCCCTCGGGCTCGAGGAGTCACCGTTCGGGACCATCTCGGTCGCCGGGGAGGGGTGGGCCGCGGACCTCCTCCGCAGTGCCAGCGAGATCCCGACGCACCCGCCGACGAGCCCTGAGGGGTTCGAGGGTGAGCTCCGCGGCTACCAGGCCGACGCGCTCGCGTGGCTCAGGTTCCTCGACCGCGCCGGCCTCGG
>JAHWKB010000193.1 GCA_019348115.1 Actinomycetota bacterium
AGTGGCTGTCGATGGCGCACGCCGACGACGGGGTGAAGGTCAGCGCGCTGTGCCCGATGGGGGTGCGGACCCCGATGCTCGCCGGCGATCCGACCGGGATGCTCGACCCCGAGGCGATCTCGCCGGAGGAGGTCGCCGAGGCCGTCGTCGCCGGGCTCGCCGAGGAGTCCTTCCTCATCCTCCCGCACCCGAAGGTGGCGACCTACGCCGAGCGACGCGGGTCGGACCACGACCGCTGGCTCGCCGGCATGCGCCGGATGCGTCGCCAGATCGAGGAGGCGCTGGCCGCGGCGGGCGAGGAGGCCTGACGGACCGGCCGGGCATCCGGGCTCACCGGCCCTCGAACCGCGGCTCGCGCTTGCCGAGGAACGCCGCGGCCGCCTCGGCGGCGTCCGCGGTGAAGGCGCACCGCACGTGTCGCTCCGCCTCCCGATCGAGCGCCTCGGAGAAGGACAGCCGGTCCGCGTCGTTGAGGTTGGCCTTCACCGCCCGCAGCGCCAGCGGGGCCTTGGCGGCGAGCCGCCCCGCGACCTCGGCGACCTTCTCGTCGAAGTCGTCGGTGGGGAAGACGTCCGACACGAGCCCCATCGTGCGCGCCTCGTCGGCGCCGAACCGGTCTCCCAGGAGGTACAGCTCGCGCGCCTTCGCCGGCCCCACGATGCGGGGGAGCGTCCAGGTCCCGCCGAAGTCCCCCGAGACGCCGGCGTCCACGAACGCCGTCGAGAAGCGGGAGCGGTACGAGGCGTAGCGGAGGTCACAGGCGCACGCCCAGGACAACCCGGCGCCGGCGCAGGGGCCGTCGATCGCCGCGATCGTGACCTGCGGGACGTCCCGGAGCCGCTGCGCGGTCCGCATCGCCCCACGGAGGGAGCTCACCAGCTGCTCGGGGATGCCGGTGTCGACGCCGCCGCCCGCGCCCGCCTCGAGGTCGCCGCCCACGGAGAAGCTGCCCTCCGACCCACGCAGCACGATCACCGAGATGGCGTCGTCGCCCGACAGGCGATCGAGCTCGGCGAGCAGCACCTCGTTGAGCTCGCGGTCGATGGCGTTGCGCCGCTCGGGGCGGGAGAGCGTGAGCGTCGCCACCCGCCCGTCGGTGTCGCTCCGCAGTACCTCGGTCACAGACCGTCTCCTGGCCGTCCGGTGGCCGCACGTTAGGGCCGGGACTGTCCGTACGGGGGGAGGGCATCCCCCTGCGGGCATCGAAGGACCCGACCAGGACCCCAGGACCCTTCGACCGAGGAGCCCCGATGAAGCCCCGGGTGACCAGGACCGCGATGCTCGCGGGTGCCGTACTGCTGCCGCTGGCCTTCGGCCCGCTGATGACCACCTTCGAGGACACCGGCCAGCACCTCGACGACGGCAAGGCGCGTGCCCTCGCGACCGTCGCCGACGACGGGCACGCGCGTCTCGACGCCGCCAAGCAGGCCCACATCGAGCTGGCGATGGAGGAGGCCGAGCTGTTCGCCGACCAGGCCATCCCGTCGGCGGCCGAGTGCACCGACGGCTTCGCCGGCCCCTACCCGTGCGAGAACGTCGACCTCGCGGCCGTGGTGCCCCTCGCCGAGCTCGGCGGGGTCGCCGGCAACGACAGCTGGGGCTGGACCGATCCGGAGACGGGGCAGGAGATCGCCATCGCCGGCACCGGCACGGGTGTCGCGTTCGTCGACATCAGCGAGCCGACCTCGCCGGTCGTCCTCGGGCGCGTCGAGAGCGAGCACCTGGACCGCCGCATCCTCTGGCGTGACGTCAAGGTCGACGGCAACTACGCCTTCATCGTGGCGGAGGTCCGCGACCACGGGATGCAGGTCTTCGACCTCACGCGTCTCCGCGAGGCGACGGGCAACCCGCCGATGATCTTCGCGCCCGATGCCGTCTACGAGGGCTTCGGCAGCGCGCACAACATCGCGATCAACGAGGACAGCGACACCGCCTACGGCGTGGGCACGAACACCTGCAACGGCGGCCTCCACATGGTCGACATCAGCGACCCCACGAACCCCGTGGCGTCCCAGCAGGGTGAGGACGGCGGTCCGTGCTACGCCTCCGACGGCTACACCCACGACGTGCAGTGCGTCCTCTACGACGGACCGGACCGGGACTACCAGGGCGAGGACATCTGCTTCGCGGCCAACGAGGACACGGTCACGATCGTGAACATCACCGGCGACACCGGGCCCGAGCTCGTGGCCAAGGTGGGTTACGAGACGGCGGGCTACACCCACCAGGGCCGCCTCACCCCCGACGGCAGGTGGTTCGTCTTCAACGACGAGCTCGACGAGGATCCGATCCTCGGTGCCGGGACGGTCCAGAACACCACCACCTACATGCTCAACGTCGGGGACCTCGACATCGGCTTCGTGCCCGAGGGCGGACCGAGTGACCACCCACGGGCCGAGGACACCGAACGGCATGGGGCGGTGTTCACGGACAGCGACGGCAACCCGCTCGTCAAGGCCTACAGCCACGACACGGTCTCGATCGACCACAACCTCGAGATCGTCGGCAACCTCATCTGGGAGGCGAACTACAACGCCGGCCTGCGCGTGCTGTCCTACACCGAGGAGAGCCTCGCCGACGGCCAGCTCACGCCGGTCGGGTTCTTCGACGTCGACCCGGGTGTGGACGTCAAGGCCTACGGCGACTCGTGGAACGTCTACCCGTACTTCGCGTCGGGCACCGTGATCGTGTCGAACCTCGGCCAGGGGCTCATCGTGCTCCGTCCCGACTGGGAGGCGATGGGCTACGAGCCCTACGAGGACGGCGGCGAGCGCGGTCGGAGCGAGGACAAGCGCAAGGACGGCGACCGGCGCCCGGACGGCAACGACGACCGTCCCGGTCGACCCTGATCGACGAAGGAGCGTGCCGGCGCCGACACGCGGCACGCTCCTTCCACGTCGCTGGACCGGCCTCCGTGGCCGGTCCAGCGCGTTGCGGTGGGTGCCGGCGGGGTCGTACCCTCCCGGCGCACCACGGAGGGTTCGCCTAGTTCGGCCTATGGCGCACGGCTGGAATCCGTGTTGACCCGCAAGGGTCTCGGGGGTTCGAATCCCCCACCCTCCGCCAACGGAAACACCCGCTGACCAGCGGAAACACACGACGAAGCCCCCGACCACAGTGGTCGGGGGCTTCGTCGTGGAGACCCCTGAGGCGGCGATTGGTCACAGATTGGTCACAGGATTCCGGGCATCGGCCGGCTGAGGACGTCACACGCCGGGACCAGACGGAAGTGTCCGGCCGGTCGCCGATGCGATCATCGCCCTACGAGCGCTCCTCGGACTCGACCCCGAAGAGCGTCTCAGCGTGCTCGTCGACGGCTGCGCGATCGGCGCCTCTGAGCATGTGGGTGTAGACCTTCGAGGTGACCGCGGTGGAGGCGTGGCCCAGCAACGCGCTGATGGTCGCGAGGCCGTTGCCGTTCGCGTCCAGCGCCGATGCCAGCGAGTGGCGCAGACCGTGGGGACCGCCGATGTGGGGTAGCCCGCACCGCCGCGCGTACCGAGCGAACTTCGTGGACACGTAGTCCGGGTAGACGTAGCGGCCGGCGTCGTTTGTGAAGATGAGGTCCATGTCGTCCCACGCCGGCCCTAGCCCCAGACGGCGCTCGGTCTGGCGGTGACGATGCTCGACGAGCAGCGCCACGACCGCCGGCGGCAGCGGCACCGTCCGTCGCGACCGTCGCGACTTCGGCTGCTTCGTCACAATCTTCGACCCTGCCTTCGTGATGCTCTGTCGGATCTCGAGCGTCCCCTTGCCGAGATCCGCGGCCGCCCAGGTCGCTCCCACGGCTTCTCCGCGACGGATACCCGTCGCCGCGATCGTGGCGAACAGGGCATGCCACGCGGGGTCGTCCTCACGCACGTGCCGGAGGAAGCGCGCGACCTCGGCAGGGGTCCATGTGGGCCGCTCGTCGTCCTCGTCCTTCGGCTTGTCGGCCCGGTCCGCTGGGTTGCGCAGCAGCAGTTCGTCGTCGACCGCGTCCTCGAGGATGCGGTGGGCGAGGCCGTGCACGTTCGACACCGTCTTGGGCGAGAGGCTGTCGAGGAGGCTCGCGTAGTGCATGGTGAGCGTCGAACCGTCGAGTTCCTGGAGGGGGATGTCGCCCAGGGCGGGCTTGAGATGGTTGCGAAGGTCGCGCTCGTAGATGGCGAACGTGGTCTCCGCGAGCTGTCCCAGCTTCAACCGAGCTCCCGCCCGCTCCTCGAGCCAGCGGGTCGCGTACTCGCCGAAGGTGACACTCGTGCGCTGGAGGTGGGCGCCCCGGCGCCGATCCACCAGTTCGGCCTGGAGAGCGTCTATCGCGTCCTGCTTGCGGCTGAACCCGCCACGTCTCACCTGCTTCCGGGTCCTGGTGCCGGGGGAGGCGACGTCCACCGTGAAGGTCCAGGTGAACCGGCCGTGCCCGCACTCGCACGGCGGTTGGTCGATCCGCTTTCGGCATCCGGTGCAACGGCGGTAGACGGAGCCCTGGCGACCCATCGCTGTCTCCTCCTGGGATCTGGTGGCCCTCCAGCGGGCTCCGCCAGCCGCGGTTCGTCAAGGCCGGGGCGCGAGAGCCTGTGGATATCGCTCCCTCTGCCGCGGTCGTGGACAACGTCTGTCGGCGTCAGCGACCGAGCCCCCGGGTCCGCTGCAGGTCGCGGACCTGCTCGAGGTCCTGCCGGTACCGGACGAGTTCGGCGGTGACGTGTTGGTGGTCGGCGCTTGCGAACGGGTCGGCGGGTTCGTCGCCGAGGGGGCGGGTGGGGTCGGTGATGTCCCAGCGGAGG
>JAHWKB010000041.1 GCA_019348115.1 Actinomycetota bacterium
CCGCCCCGGCCGGGTTCGAGTTCGTGCTGAAGGGCTCGCAGTTCATCACCCACCGCCTGAAGCTCAAGGACCCGGGCCGCTCGATCGGGCGCTACTTCGAGCCCCTCCGCCCGGTCCTGCCGCGGACCGCCGTGATCCTGTGGCAGCTCCCCCCGAACTGGAAGCGCAACCCCGAGCGGCTCGACGCCTTCCTCGCGGCCCTCCCCGAGGGGCACCGGTACGCGGTCGAGTTCCGCGACGACGACTGGTTCCACCCCGAGACCTACGCGGTGCTCGACGCGCACGGGGCCTCCCACGTGTGGCTGTCGTCGAGCCTCACCGAGCGCCACGAGCTGGCCCGGACCGGCGACCACGTCTACGTCCGCTTCCACGGCTTGGCCGAGGACGCCTACCGCTACGACTACTCCCGCGCGGACCTCGAGCCGTGGGCCGAGCGCCTCCGCGCCGTCGCCGCCGAGGGCACGCCGGCGTGGGTCTTCTTCAACAACGACTACGAGGGCCACGCGGTGAGGAACGCCCGCGTGCTCCTCGGCCTCCTCGGGGACGCGGCGCGTCCCTGGCCGCCGCCGTCAGCGAGGTAACGTTACGTCGTTGCCCGGGACCGGGAGAGGGATGGCGCGCGCACCCGAGGACAACCCCTTCACGCCCGGCTTCGGCAACCTCCCGCGGGTGTTCGCAGGGCGGCGGCACGAGTTCGCCGATCTCGAGCTGATGGTCGAGCGGCTGGCGCGGGGGGTCTACGAACAGGCCCGTCTCGTGACGGCCGACCGGGGGTTCGGCAAGACCACGCTCCTCCGCGAGTTCGAGGAGGAGCAGCGCGAGGCCGGCCGGTGGGTCGTCCGCGCCTCCGCGACGACCGGCGACGCCGTCATCGGCCGGCTCTGCCGCCAGCTCGCCGACCTCCTCGCGGAGCGCGACCTCGGGGGCGCGCTGTCACGCAAGACGCGGGAGGCCCTCCAGCGGCTCGCCGGGTTGTCGGTCGGACCGGGCGGGGTGACCGTCGAGCTGTCGCCGGCGCGGGACGCCGACCGCGGCGTCGAGCTGGAGGAGCTCCTGTCGGCGGTCGCCGGGCTCGCGCGCGACCACGGCGCGGTCCTCCTGATGCTCGTCGACGAGGCGCAGAACATCGCGCTCGAGGCGCTCGGCCAGCTGTTCCACGCCATCCAGGAGGTGCAGAGCAAGGTGGTGACCGTCCGGGACCCGGTGTCGAGGGCGACGCGCCGCGACTCGCTCCCCTTCGGCGTGGTCATCGCCGGCCTCCCGGGACTGGTCGGCCGCCTCCAGCAGGCAGGCTCCACCTTCGGCGAGCGCTCCAAGCCGCTCCCGCTGACGGCGTTCGACGAGGCCGACATGCGTGAGGGGTTCCGCGCACTCGTCCGCGAGGGCGGCGCCGACATCGACGCCGACGCCGTGGACGTGCTCATGGCGGCCTGCGGTGGCTACCCGTACTTCTTCCACGTCGTCGGTCACGAGACGTGGAACGCCGGCAGCGGCGACGTCATCACCGCGGCCGACGCGCGCGTCGGCGCCGCGGGCGCGCGACCGCTCGTCGCCGAGCTCTACGAGCAACGCCTCGCCGAGCTCGGCCAGAAGCAGCGCGACTACCTGGTCGCGGCGGCGGGCGTGCCCGCCGAGGAGCGGACCTCCTCGGAGGTCGCGATGGCGATCGGCGTCTCGACCGCGGCGCTCGGCTCCACGCTCCAGGCGCTGACCGACCGCCACGGTCTCCTCCGCCGAGGCGCGGAGGGCCGGCTCGTGTTCACGTTGACGGGGATGGACCGCTACCTCGTCGAGCGCGACGAGCAGACGTCACAGAGGTAAGGTTACGTCCCTGACCGCGACCCGAGGGGCTCCGTCCTGACCGTCGACGCGCTGGCCGACCTGCTCGCGGACGCCACCCGCGTCGTGGCGTTCACCGGGGCCGGCATCTCCACCGAGTCCGGGATCCCCGACTTCCGCTCGCCCGGCGGCGTCTGGACGCGCTACGACCCGCGCGACTTCACCTTCGACCGCTACGTCGACTCCGCGGAGGTCCGCCGGAACTCGTGGGCGATGCGGCGCGAGTTCTTCGCCGCAGCCCCCGAGCCGAACGCCGCCCACCGCGCGCTCGCCGAGCTCGAGCGCGAGGGCCGGCTCACCGCCGTCATCACCCAGAACATCGACGGGCTGCACCAGGCGGCGGGGTCCCGCAACGTCATCGAGGTCCACGGCACCGCGCGCGAGGTCATGTGCATCGGCGACCACCCGAGGGCCGGGATCGCCGAGGGCTGCGACTTCCGCGCGCCGACCACGTGGGCCTTCGAGCGCATCGACGCCGGCGACGACGACCCCCGGTGTCCTCGCTGCGACGGCCTCGTGAAGTCCGCGACCGTGAGCTTCGGCCAGGCGATGTTCCCCGAGCCGCTCGAGGTCGCCGCCCAGCACGCGACCACGGCCGAGCTGCTCCTCACGATCGGCTCGTCGCTCCAGGTCTACCCGGCGGCGGGCATCCCGGAGGCGGCGAAGCGCGCGGGGGCGGCGCTCGCGATCCTGAACGACGAGGCGACGCCGTTCGACCGCATCGCGGACGTGGTGGTCCGGGGTCGCGCCGGCGAGGTGCTCCCGACGGCCGTCGCGACCGCCCTCGGCCGCTGACGCGGCGCCCCCCCGGCGCGCCGAGCTCCGTCACGGCGCGCCGAGCCGGTCGACGAGCGCCACCAGCCGGCGGTGCATGTCGTCGACGGTCGTCTCGTGGCGGCTGCCGTGCCCGGCGAGCACGGCGCTGAACCGATGCTCGCGAGCGACCCGTGCCAGCGAGTCCCGCTGGACCTCGAGCGAGTACCAGGTCTGGCGCACGTGCACGGCGAGGTCCTGGTGGGTGCGGCTCCAGTACAGCGAGTCGCCGGTGAACAGGAACCGGTCGTCGAGGAGGAACAGCACGCTCCCGCGGGTGTGGCCGGCGCACGGGATGAGCTGCAGCCCCGGCTGGACCACGACGGGGTCCTGGCCGTCGACGACGTCGGTCGCGAAGGGCGCGGCGTCGGCGTCCTCGCGGTGGATCCACACGCGGGCGCCGAAGCGCTCGGCGAAGCGGTCGGCGTCGGCGACGTCGTCACGGTGGGTCAGCAGCACGTGGTCGATGCCGCCCATCGCCTCGATGCGCTCCACGAGGGGCCGCACGAAGCGGGGGGAGTCGACGAGGACGTTGCCCTCGGGCCGCACCGCCAGGAACGCGTTCGCGCCGTACGAGTCCGGGCTGTTGTGCCCGCAGTACCAGACGTCGCCCGCGAACTCGTGCGGGTAGAGGTCCCGGGGGCGCGGCAGCGGCGGCGACCGTCGGACGCTGTTGGTCGGGCACGCGAGGGCCGCGCGCCACATCCGCTCCTCGTCCTCGGGGGTGTCCGGCTGCCGGGAGACGACCGACTGGCGGTCGACGCGGTCGAACAGGTCGGGGGCGATCTGGCGGACGGCGTCGCAGTCGATGCAGCGCTCGTCGACGAACCACGCGCCCGGCACGTTCCCCGGGTGCGGGTCGGTGCCGCGCGGGTCGGTGGGCCTTCCGTCTCCTTCAGGCGGCATCGTCAGCCTCCTCGGCGAACCGCGCGAGGAGGGACGCCGTCCGCTCGTCCGCCGGGAAGAAGGTCTCGAGCGCGAGCTCGGCGACGGTGACGTCGACCGGCGTCCCGAAGGTGGCAACGGTCGTGAACAGCGCCAGTTCACCGCGCGGATGTCGCAGCCGGACCGGCAGCACGACCTCGCCCCGGGAGGGCACGGGTCGGGGGAGCGACCGCACCGTCGGGAAGCCCGAGACCTCGTCCAGCAGGGCGGCGAGGTCGGGATCGCCGGACACCTCCATGTCGTGACGGAGCCGACCGAGGAGGTGGTGCGCCACCTCGGGGAGGTTCACGATGCGGGGCGCGAGGCCTCCGGGGTGCAGGCTCAGCCGGTACGCGTTCGGTGCCGGCGAGAGCGCCTCCGGGGACACGCCGTCGAGGAACAGCCCCGCGGCGCGGTTGAGCCCGACGACGTCCCAGCAGCGGTCCACCGCGATCGCGGGGTACGGCTCGTGGCCGCGGAGGACGAGGTCGATCGCGGCACGGACCTGGGCCAGCTCCGGCGCGTCGAGGTCCCGGCGTGGGTAGACCGGTGCGAAGCCGGCAGCCGTCAGCAGGCTGTTCCGCTCGCGCAGCGGCACGTCGAGGTGCTCGGCGAGGCGCAGCACCATCTCGCGGCTCGGCCGCGACCTGCCCGTCTCGAGGAAGCTCAGGTGCCGGGCCGAGACGCCCGCCGCGAGCGACAGGTCGAGCTGGGTGCGCCGGCGACGCTCACGCCAGCCGCGCAGGAGGTCACCGAAGCCCGTCGTCCCGTCCATGCGGCCAACGCTAGACCTCCCGGATCGCGCTGTCCCTTCCCTCCGAGGTCATCGACGGCGACCCCGCGTCGCGGGACGCTGGTGCCGGCCGACCGAGGAGCACCCCGTGACCCCCACCACGTCCGATCCCGGCAGCGACCTCATGCGTCGCTTCGTGCCCGCCAGCCCGTTCGTCGCCCTCGCCGGCATCGAGCTCGTCGAGCTCGACGACGGCCACGCGGAGCTGCGCCTCCCGTACCGCGACGAGGTCGCGACCATGGGCACCGTCGTCCACGGTGGCGCCATCGCCACGCTCGTCGACACCGCCGCGATGGCGGCCGCGTGGGCGGGCGCGGACGTCCCCGACGAGCTCCGCGGCGCGACGGTCGCGCTCACCGTCACCTACCTCGCGCCGGCCGACGGCCAGGACGTCACCGCTGTCGCGACCGTGCTCCGTCGCGGTCGTCGCCTCACGACCGTCCGCGTCGATGCCTCCACCCCGGACGGGACCGCGGTCGCGTCCGGCCTCGTCACCTACCAGCTCGGCTAGAGAGGAACCGCCATGCACCGCATCACCCTGTCCCTCGTCCTGCGCACCGACGCGGTCGCGAACCTCGTGGGTGGACTCGCCCTCGCCGGCGCGGCTCCCTGGCTCGCGCCGTACGCCGGTCTCGACGGCGCCGGTCCGGTCCTCGCCCTCACCGGGCTCCTCGTCGTCAACGGCGTGGCGAACGTGCTCGTCGAGCGCCGACCGACGCGCGGCGGCGTGACCGGCCTCGTCGTGGTGGACCTCGTGTTCGCCGGCGTCGTGGCCGCGGTCGCCCTGCTCGACCCGACCGGGGCGGAGCCCGCGATCCGGTGGTCGCTCGCCGTGCTCGCCGACCTGTCGGCGGTCGTGGGGGCCACGAAGGTGTGGACGGGGCGGGCGTCGAACCTCCTCCCGGCAGGCTCGTAGGGTCGGGAGCGAGCCGGCGTGCCGGCGGCCTCGAACCGTTCGGCCCTCCCGACCCCCCATCCCCAGGAGGACGACGTGCAGCAGGGCGACAAGGTCCCGGACTTCACCGCCACGCTCGACGACGGCCGGGAGGTCCGCTTCTCCGAACTCCTCGCCGACGGTCCGGTGGCCGTGTTCTTCTACCCCAAGGCGTTCACGGGCGGGTGCACGGCGCAGGCGTGCCACTTCCGCGACCTCGGCGCCGAGTTCGCCGAGCTCGGCGCGAGCCGGCTCGGGGTCAGCCGCGACGACGTGGAGACCCAGCACCGCTTCCGCGAGGAGCACGGCTACGACTACCCCCTCGCCGCGGACCCGGACGGGACGATCTCGAGGATCTTCGGTGCCAAGCGCATCGGCCCGATGTGGAGCAAGCGCATGACGGTCGTCGTCGACCGCGACGCGACCGTGCTCCGCGTCATCTCGTCCGAGACCGACATGCAGATCCACGCCGACGAGGCGCTCGAGACGCTGCGGAAGGTCGACGCGCCCCGGTGAGCCGTCAGGGGGCCGCAGGCACCGTCGCGTGGTCCGGTGCCGCGCGTGACCCGGCCGCCACGACGTCGACGAACGTCTCGTTGTAGGCCGGCTGCCCCCCGGGGGACCACGCCGCCGGAGCGAGGCCGTTGATGCCCGTCCCGCCGACATCGGCGCTCCACCACTTGCCCACGAGCACGGCGACCCCGGACGACGTGTCGTCGCTCACGTGCAGGCGGGCGCGGACCGTCGCGCCGGCGTTCCGCACCTCGACGGGGTCGCCGTCGACGAGGCCGCGGGCAGCGGCGTCGCCCGGGTGCAGCTCCAGCGTCGGCTCCTGCATCGCGGCCCGGTGCCGGGGCATGTTCGCGAAGCTCGAGTTCAGCAGGTGGTGGGCCTTCGGGGTGAGCAGCTGCAGCATCCCGGGCGGCGTCTGCGTCAGGTGCGGGGGCTCGTGCACCAGCCGGACCGGGCGGACGGGCGCCGGCGTCGGCGACCGCTTCACCCAGCCGCTGGCCTGGACCTCCTCCAGCGTGAGTCCGTCGGGCAGCGCCGAGGCCGCGATCTCCTCGTCGGTCTGCTCGAGTCTCGGGTCGTCGAGGCCGAGCGCCGCCGCGAGCGCGCGCATGATGTCGCCGTGCGTCCGGGCCTCCCCGAGCGGGGCGATCGCGGGGAGGTTGGCGCTGATGTAGTGGTGCCCCCAGGAGCCCTGGACGTCCAGGTGCTCGAGCTGGGTGGTCGAGGGCAGCACGACGTCGGCGTACCGGGCCGTGTCGGTGAGGAAGTGCTCGATCACGACCGTGAAGAGGTCCTCCCGTGCCAGGCCGGCGCGCACCCGTGCGGCGTCGGTCTGGACCGTCGCGGGGTTCGCGCCCCAGACCATCAGCCCGCGCACCGGGGGGTCCAGCGTCGGGTCGGTGAGGACGTCCCCGAGCCGGGCGATGTCGAGCGAGCGGGGATCGCCGGCGAGGAGGTCCGGCCGTGCCGCCCGGGCGTCCGGCAGGTCCGGGTAGGACTCGATGAAGAGGCCGCCCCCGCGGTGGCGCCAGTGGCCGGCCACGATGGTCAGTGCCGACAACGCCCGCACGACCGCGTCACCGCCGACGCTCTGCTGCACGCCGATGCCGGCGCGGAGGAGCGCCGGCCGCGCCTCACCGAACTCGCGGGCCAGCCGGACGACGGTCGCGGCCTCCACGCCGCACACCTCGGAGACGCGCTCGGGGGTCCAGGGCTCGACCTGCGCCGTGTAGGCGTCGAGGTCGACCGCCCGGGCGTCCGCGTCCGCGCGGTCGCCCAGGTCCTCGGCGAGGACGATCCGGCCGAGCCCGGCGGCGAGCGCCCAGTCCGTGCCGGGTCGGATGACCACGTGCTCGTCCGCCGCCCGGGCCGTCCGCGTGCGCACCGGGTCGATGCACACGATGCGTGCGCCGTGCCGACGCCGGGCCTCGGCGATGAAGTGCCAGTTGTGGTGGCAGGTCGTGAGCGGGTTGGCGCCCCAGACGAGCGCGAACCGCGCCTCGGCCATGTCCTCGGGGTCGAACCCGAGGACGTGGCCGTCGGCGGCGATCACGTTGCCCGCGTTCCCGCAGACGCTGCCGACCGGTCGGGATGCGCCGAGGGCGTGGAAGAGGCGCATCAGCGAGCGCCGCTGCACCACACCCATCGAGCCGAGGAACGAGTGCGGGAGCAACGCCTCGGGGCCGTCGCTGGCGATGATGTCCGCGAAGCGGTCGGCGACGAGGGCGATGGCCTCGTCCCACCCGACGCGGCGGAAGGCCCCGCTCCCCTTGGGGCCGACACGCCGCAGCGGATGGAGGAGCCGGTCGGGTGCGTACGTGCGGGTCTCGTAGTCCTTGACCTTGGCGCAGAGCGAGCCGCGGGTGACCGGATGGTCGCGGTCGCCCGTCACCCGGACGACCCGCCCGTCCTCCACGTGGGCGATCCAGGCGCACGAGTCCTGGCAGTCGAGGGGGCAGACCCCACGGACCTCACGCACACCGCCCATGCCGGACACCCTCTCGCCCCCGTTCCGGACCCTACTCCCGCGGGAGCCGGCCGTCTCCTCTTCGTCCCGGTCCCGGTCAGCAGAGGGACGCGGCACGCGATCCGCGGCATCCCGGCTGCGTCAGGTGGCCAGGGCGTCCCGCAGGACCTCGAGCCGTTCGGGAACGACGCGGAAGTAGGCCCACTTCCCGCGCTGCTCGCGGGTGAGGAGGCCGGCCTCGGTCAGCACCGACAGGTGGTGGCTCACGGTCGGCTGGCTGCGACCGAGCGGCTCGACCAGGTCGCAGCTGCACGCCTCGCCGGCGCTCGCCGTCGCGACCAGGCTGAGGAGGCGGAGCCGGGTGGGGTCCGAAAGGACCTTGAAGGCCGCGGCGAGATCGGCGGCCTGGTCCTCCGCGATGGCCACGTCCAGGACCGGCTCGCAGCAGACGTCGATCGTCTTGACCTCCAACGGTGGTCTCCGTTCGTGGCTCGGCGTGGGTCCGACCGGGTGTATTCAACAGGTCGGGCAGGGTGCCGGACCGGCGGCGGGGGCGACCGTCCGCAGCCGCGCCGTGAGGCGGGCGAACACGGGACCCGAGGATCCCGGTGTCCGCGCGCCCCGGAGGCGGGCGGCGAGGCGTTCGTTGGCGGCCACAGCCTGCATCTCCTGCTGGCGGGCGGTGGCGATGTAGCGCATGTCCATGGCGGTTCCCTTCCGCGCCGGTCCGTGCGTGGTGCGGGTCGGCGCCGGCTCAGGCGGGGGTGCAGCAGACGGAGGTCTCCTCGGAGGAGCAGCAGCCGGCGGCCATCGTCAGCGGTGCGGCCTCGGCCGGGGCGTCGTCGAGGACGGTGTAGATCTCCCAGGGCGCCCCGTCGGGGTCGGACACCCACACCTTGTCCTGGACGGCGTGGCAGCAGAGCTCGGACTCGCGGACGTCGGTGGTGAGTCCCGCGGCGCCGAGCCGGTCGATCGCGGCACCGACCTCGTCGGGCGAGTCGACCTCGATCCCCAGGTGGTTGAGCGTGCCGCCGCCGGCGGCGGCGGTCTCGATGAGCACGAGCTTCAGCGGTGGCTCCGCCACGGCGAAGTTGGCGTAGCCCTCCCGGCGCTTGTGCGGGGCCGTTCCCAGGAGGTCGGCGTAGAACGAGATGGCCGCCTCGAGATCGGTGACGTTGAGGGCGAGCTGGACGCGGGACATCGGGATCCTCCTGCTGGGTCATCGTATCGACTGATGTCGATGTGATGACCGTAGAGAACGAATCGATGGCTGTCGATAGATGGGATCCGCCCGCGCGACGCGCGCACGACAGCGCCCGGATGCGGCGAGGCCCGGTCCGCCCGGCTGTCGTCCCGGTCGGCCCCACCCGGGGTCAGGGACACCAGCTGCCCGGAATGACCAGGCACAGATGGTCCGAACGGGCCATAGGGGCCGGTACGTCCCTCCCGCATCATGGAGGATCCCACCTCTGCCCTTCCCCGAGGACGTGCTCGTGCGTTCTGCCATCCCCGCACGCGGCGCGGTCGCCGCCCTCCGACCTCCCGGCATCGCCATGCTGGTGGCGGCCGTGGGGGCCAGCGGCGCGCTCGCCGCGGCCGCGCCGGTCGCCGGCGACACGACGGACCGGCGCGTGATCATCGCCGGCGTCGAGGGTGCAGGCGCCGAGATCGGGGCGCTCGTCGCCTCCGTCGGCGGTGAGGTGGTGGGCGAGCTCCCGATCATCGACGGGGTCGTCGCCGAGGTCTCGACGGCGGTCGTCGACACGCTCCGCGGGTCCGCGCTGGTGCGCAGCCTCACCGACGACGCGCCGGTCGCCTCACACAGCGACACGACCACGACGACCGCCCCCCCGGTCTACGAGGGCTTCGACGCCGCCGCCAACCCCGGCTCGCTGGCGCTGCTGAACCGCGACGTCATCGGCGCCGGCGCCTACTGGGACGCCGGCTACACGGGCGCCGGCGTCGACGTGGCCATCATCGACACCGGCACCGCGACCGTCGCCGGCCTGGATGCCGGCCAGGTGCTCCACGGCCCCGACCTGTCGTTCGACAGCCAGATCCCCGCATGGACCAACACCGACGGGTACGGGCACGGGACGCACATCGGGGCGATCATCGCCGGCCGCGAGGCACGCCACACCGGTGCGCCCGTCTCGACCGACACCACCAACTTCCTGGGCGTCGCGCCCGGCGCGCGCCTCGTGAGCGTCAAGATCGGTGACCACGGCGGCGCCGCCGACGTCTCCCAGGCGATCGCCGCGATCGACTGGGTGGCGACGAACCGCGACCAGCACGGGCTCGACATCCGGGTGCTGAACCTGTCCTTCGGGTACGACTCGTCGCAGGCCTACACCACCGACCCGCTCGCGTACGCGGCCGAGCAGGCCTGGCGCACGGGCATCGTCGTCGTCGCGGCCGCCGGCAACGGTGGCCCCAGGACCCGGTTGTCCTCGCCGGCGTACAACCCCCACATCATCGCGGTCGGTGCGACCGACTCGATGATGACGGCGACCACGGACGACGACGTCATCCCGTCCTGGAGCTCGTGCGACAGCATCCGCAACCCGGACGTCGTCGCCCCGGGACGGTCCATCGTCTCCCTCCGCGCGCCCGGCAGCTACGTCGACGTGAACTTCCCCTCGTCGAAGGTGACCGAGCACCTCACCCGCGGCAGCGGCACGTCGCAGTCGGCCGGCTTCGTGTCGGGCGCCGCCGCCCTCATCGTCTCGCAGCGACCGTCGATCACCCCCGACGGCGTCCGGTCCCTGCTGACCGAGACGGCGGGGTCGATCCAGAAGTCAGCGCCGAAGAAGTGCCAGGGTGCGGGCGTGATCGACCTCGCGAAGGCGCTCGTCACCGAGACCCCGGCCGCGGCGCTGCCCTCGTCCGCGCTGGCGCCCTCTGCAGGCACCGGCTCGCTCGAGGCGGCCCGGGGCGGCATCCACATCACCGACCTCGCGCTGGCGGAGGACGATGCCCACCGGGTCCTGAGCGGCGAGCAGGACATCTTCGGCCGGGCCTGGACCGGCTCGACCTGGGCTGCGGCGATCGCGACCGGCACGAGCTGGTCCCCCGACGGGTGGTGGAACGGCAACCAGTGGAGCGGCGACCAGTGGTCCGGGAACCAGTGGTCGGGGAACCAATGGAGCGCCACGAGCTGGTCCGGGAACCAGTGGTCCGGCAACCAGTGGAGCGACGGCGAGTGGTCCGGCGCGGTCTGGGACGGCAACCAATGGTCGGGCAACCAGTGGAGCGGGAACCAGTGGAGCGGGAACCAGTGGAGCGGGAACCAGTGGAGCGGGAACCAGTGGTCCGCGGCGCAGTGGACCGGCTTCCTGTCCGCGACCTGGGGTTGATCGTCGTATGAGGACGAGGGACGGCTCCGTCCGCGCCTGGGGCCTGACGGCCGCCATCGCCGCCGCCGTGCTGGGCGTCGGGGTGTACCTGGTGCGGTCGGACTGGGCGGCGCCGCACCAACGGCAGGATCTGCCTGCGTGGCTGATCGCCGCGCTGCTCGTGGCGGCGATCGCCGTCGCCGAGAGCCACCGGCTGAACCTCTACGCCGAGCGCGAGACCCACAGCTTCACGCTCTCCGAGCTCCCCACGACCGTCGGTCTCTTCCTGCTTTCCCCGGCGTTGCTCCTCGCGGTGCGCGGGACGGGGGTGGCGGTCGCGCTGTGGCGCGTCCACCACAAGGCACCCGTGAAGCTCCTCTTCAACGTCGTGAACGGTGCGCTGGAGGCCGGGCTCGCCGCCATCGTCTTCCACTTCCTGGTCGGGCTGGCCGATGGACAGCGCGCGACCGAGTACCTCATCGCCATCGTCAGCGTGGTCGGCGCCACGGCGCTCGGCATCGCCGCGGTCTGGCTGGTCATCCGTCTGGTCGAGGGCTCACGCTCCTGGGCGGAGTTCCGCGACGCGGCAGCGCTCGGACTGCCCATCGCCATGGCCAACGCGGCGGTCGGCCTCTCGTTCGTCGTCGTGCTGCAGCTCGATCCGGCGCTGCTGTGGATCCCCGTGGTGCCGTTCGGTGTGCTCCTCCTCGCGTACCGGGCCTACGAGGCGCAGTGGAAGCAGAAGGACACGCTCGGCTTCCTCTACGACACCGCCGTCGACGCGCACGCGCATCCGCGCCTCGACGGGTCGCTGCTCGAGCTCGTCCGCGGATGTCGCGCGCACCTCGACGCGGAGGTGGCGGAGATCGTCGTCCTGTCGCGGCCCGACGCCGGGGCGGCCCTCGTCGTGTGCGTCGGCGGCGAGGACATCGAGGAGGTCCGCACCACGGCCATCGCCGACCTGCCCCTCGACACCCGCCGACGCCTGGACGCGGACGCGCCGGCCGAGCACCTCTCCGCCGAGACGGTCTCGGTGCGGGCCGGGACCAGCGAGGGCGGCATCACCCTCCTCGCCGTCCGCCACCCGGCGCGCAACATGGCCACCTTCGGCCCGTCGGACCTCGACACCGTCCGCGCCCTCACCCGCCTGGCCGTGATGGCCGCCGACCGCTCCGAGCTCGAGGAGATGAAGTCGGCCTTCCTCTCCGCCGTCTCGCACGAGCTCCGCACACCGCTGACCGTGGTCATGGGGGCCGCCGCCACCCTCAAGGCGCGCTCGGACGTCATGTCGCTCGACCAGCGCGACCAGTTCGTCGACCGCCTCGACAAGCAGGCGCACAAGCTCGACCGGCTCCTGTCCGACCTCCTCGACCTCGATCGCCTCAGCCGGGGCATGCTCACGCCCCGCCGCCGCCGCATCGACCTGCTCGGGCTCGTGAGCCGTGTGGTCGACACGCTCGATCCCGAGGGCCACACGCTCCGGATCACCGGCTCTCCGTTCATCGCCGACGTCGACCCCGCGCTGATCGAACGCGTCATCGAGAACCTGGTCCGCAACGCGGTCAAGTACAGCCCGGCGGGGACGACCATCACGGTCGGCGTGACCCCGACGACGACGGGCGTCGCCATCTCCGTCGACGACGAGGGCCCCGGCATCCCCGAGTCCGCCCGTCAGCAGGTGCTCGACCCCTTCTTCCGGCTGCACCACGACCACCCCCAGCCGGGCACCGGCGTCGGACTGACGCTCGTCAAGCGATTCGCGCAGCTCCACGACGGCGACGTCACCATCGGGGAGGGCAGGAGCGGGGGGGCACGCGTCGTGGTGGACCTGCCGCAGCGCGAGCAGCAGCGACCGCCGCTGGCCGTGGTGCCGACCGCCGTCTGAGGCGTCGTCGCCCGCGCCCGAACGGTCGGGTCGGCACGGGGCGCCGGCACCGCGCGCCCGGTCCGATCGGGAGGACGACGCCACCCCGACGATGACAGGAGCCCGCGATGGACCAGGCCCTCCAGGACGACCTCCGCCGACAGCTCGAGGACGAGCTGGCCACCGAGCGCGCGCGGCTGGAGGACGCCGAGCCGATCGAGCAGGACAAGGAGCTCCACAACCTCGCGCGCGGTGAGAGCGGCCAGTCGCAGGCCGCGGAGAACATCCGGCAGCGCAGCGAGCGGCTCGCGACGATCGACCACACCGAGAGCCGGGCCGCCAAGATCGAGCACGCGCTCGAGCGCATGGACCAGGGCAGCTACGGCACCTGCGAGGTCTGCGGCAGGGGCATCGGTGAGGAGCGCCTCCGGGCCTACCCCGCGGCCACCCGCTGCATCGAGGATGCCGAGGACGACGTCCGACCGGCCGCCGGGACGGACTGACGCCGGCCTGCTCGTCAGTCCCGCGGCACGCGGACCACGGGGCGGGTCACGAGCTCGTCGGGGTCGGTGAGGTGGTGCACCGCCACGTACCCCTCGTCCGCCAGCTGGGGCCGGGTGCGGACGAGGTCACGGTGCTGGCGCTCCTGCACCTCCGGGCCGACGGGGCGCTCCCGGCCGGCGTCGCGCTGACGGCACAGGTCGAGCGGCAGGTCGAGCACGATCGCCACCGCCGGCACGGCGTGGGTCTCGGCGATCCCGAGCACGCGCTTGCGGTCGCGGCGCTTGACGTTCGTGGCATCGACGACGGTCAGCCGCCCGTGGCGCAGACGCCGGTCCACGAGGATGCGGAGGAGCGAGAAGGCGTCGCTCGTGACGTCCTGGTCGTGCGGGTCGTCGCAGATGAGTGCCCGGCAGCGGTCGGAGGACACCACCTCGGTGTCGACGAACCACCGCGCCGCGAAGGTGGACTTCCCGCAGCCCGCGACCCCGACGAGGACCACGAGCGATGGGCTCGGCACCTCGATCGGGCGGCTGTCCAGCGGCACCGGCGTCAGCCGTACACCAGGTAGAGCACCTCACCGACGAGGGCGGGGCGGTCCTCGCCGTCGATCTCGACCTCCACGGCGACCTTGTAGAGGACCCCGCCGCCCTTGTCCTGTGCCTCCACGAGCCGGCCCTTCGCGCGGACCCGCGATCCGACCTTCACCGGCGCCGTGAGGCGCATCCTGTCGATGCCGTAGTTCACGCCCATCTGCACGCCGGTGACGTTGACGATGCTCGTCACCATCACGGGGAGGAGCGAGATCGTGAGGTAGCCGTGGGCGATCGTGGTCCCGAACGGCCCCTCCTCGGCCTTCTCGGGATCGACATGGATCCACTGGTGGTCGTCGGTCGCGTCGGCGAACCCGTCGATGCGCTCCTGGGTGATCTCGATCCAGTCGGAGGCACCGAGGTCGACGTCCTTCGCCTCGCGCAGCTCCTCGATGGTCAGCTCGACAGCCACGGTCCTCGCTCCTGCGTGCGACGGCTGGGGGTGGCCAACGCTAGGCGCTCGGTGCGTCCCGGGGACACCTGGCTACGGTGTCCCACGTCCGGCGGACCGCCGGCGGGGACCGAGGAGACCGCACGTGGACGTCCGCGACCGCATCGTCGTCGTGACCGGTGGTGCCAGTGGCATCGGGGCCGCCCTGGCGCGCCGGTTCGCCGAGGAGGGAGCGGCCCACGTGGTCGTCGCCGACCTCGACGAGGGCAACGCCGAGGCCGTCGCGAGCGGGATCTCCGGCTCGTCCGCCCGTGTGGACGTCTCGGACGGCGATGCGGTGGCGAGCCTCGTGGACCACGTCCTCGCCGTGCACGGACGCATCGACCTCTACTGCTCCAACGCCGGGATCGCCGTCGGCGGTGGCCCGGAAGCCCCCGACGACGGCTGGCAGCGGTCGTGGGACGTCAACGTCATGGGCCACGTCCACGCCGCCCGGGCGCTCCTCCCACACTGGCTCGAGCGGGGGGAGGGCTACCTCCTCGGCACCGTCTCGGCGGCGGGCATCCTCAACCACGTCTTCGCCATGCCCTACGGGGCGACGAAGGCGGCGGCGCTGTCGGTCATGGAGTGGCTGTCGATGGCGCACGCCGACGACGGGGTGAAGGTCAGCGCGCTGTGCCC
>JAHWKB010000194.1 GCA_019348115.1 Actinomycetota bacterium
CCTCTCCGAGGAGCTGCACGCCGAGCTCCGCGAGCCGGCCGCGACGCCGGCCGAGCCGATCGTGACGTGGCAGACCCCCGAGGGGACCTTCGCGACCACGGGCCACGCCGCGGAGGACCTCGAGCGCATCCGCGCGGCCATCGCCGCGGGCGGGTCGGTCGGCATCCCGAACGGCGCCCTCCGGCACGGCGACGGCGGGTTCAACCAGCCGCACCCGTGGCACCTGGTCGACGTCGAGCTCGCCGACATGGCGATGGAGGTGTGCGACGGCACGGCCGACTTCGTGACCTCCGAGGTCGAGGAGTTCGTCGACAACGTCGGTCGCTACTGCCCCTGGGACGCCACGCCGGTCGCGATCAGCGGCTGACCCTGCGGGGTCGGACGCGGCGACGGGTCGCCTGGGCTCCCGCTCAGCGGCCCGTCGCCCGTTCGGGGGCGAGCGGCACCGAGCCGTCGGTGCGGTGCAGCTCCTCGTGGACGGTGAGGAGCTGGGTCTCGATCGGGTCGGCGTGCGGGTCGACGATGTCGAGGCCGGCGAGGTGGCGCGTGACCGGACCGTCGTCGCGGTCGAACGCGCGGGCCCGCGCCAGGACCGCCGCCGCCTCCTCGTCCATGCGCTGGTGCTGCGCGAGGTGCTCGGCCCAGTCGTGGACCTCGAACAGCTCGGTGATCCGGGTCGGCTGGTCGGCGTCGCGGAACAGCGACCACCGGTGCGCGCCCGTGCGGTAGCGCTGCCGGCGGAGCTCGCGCATCACGTCCATGAACGGCGCGATGTCGTCGCGGTCGATGACCCACGTGGTGGCGACGAGGATCGGCGTGCCGGCGACCTCCGACGCGTGCGGCCGCATGTGCCAGTCCTCGGGCGCGTGCGGCTCCTCGAGCTCGCCCAGGACCGGCAGCTCGAGCCGGAACGTCACGAGCCCGAGCGCGACCGTGAACGCGCTGAGGATCGCGACCGCGAGGCCGGACCCGGTGAGCTCCGCCACCAGGCCGCCGACGAACGCCCCGACCGGCTGGAGGCCGATGGCGAGGAGGTACAGCGACACGACCCGCCCCCGGACCCAGCGGGGCGCGAGGATCTGGATGCTGGCGTTGAGGGTCGTGAGCGTCCACACCCAGGCGACGCCGGCGACGGCGAGCGCGATGCCGGACCCCACGGGCCCGGGGGTGAGCCCGAAGACGACGCCGGCGACGCCGAACGTCAGCACCGAGGCGGGGAGCATCGCCGCGCCCAGGCGGGTGCGGGCCCGCTCGCGGGTCAGTGCCGCCGTGAGGGCGCCGGCGCCGAAGACGCCGTAGAGCAGGCCGAACCCGCCGGCGCCGAGCCCGAGGTCGTCGCTCGCGACGTTCGGGAGGAGCGCCTGGACAGCGGCGGTGGTGAGGGCGAACACCGCGGTGATGGCGAGCAGGACCCGGATCGGCCGCGTGAACCGCACGTAGCGCATGCCGAGCGCGGCCGAGCGCCACATCCGCTGCCGCGCCGGGTCCTCCACCGCCTGCCGCGGGAAGGTCAGCATCACGCCGACGATGCCGAGGTAGCTCGCGGCGTTCAGCCCGAACGCGCCGGCCGTGAGGCCGGCGGCGACGAGCGCACCACCGATCGCAGGTCCGACGGCGCGCGCGATGTTGAACGCGGCGGAGTTGAGCGTGATGGCCTGCGCGCGCAGTCCCGCCGGGACGAGGTCCGGGACGAGGGTCTGCGCGGCCGGGAGCGCGAAGGCGTTCCCGACCCCGAGCGCGAAGGACAGCGCCAGGAGCGCCGTCGGGGTGATGACGTCGAGCATGGTCGTGACCGCCATCACCGCCACCGCGGTGGCCGAGACGACCTGGCCGGCGATCAGCAGCGTGCGGCGGTCGACGGCGTCGGTGAGCACGCCAGCGGGGACCGTCAGCAGCAGGCGGGGGAGGGTGAGGGCGGTCGTCACGAGCGAGACGAGCAGCGGCGAGCCGGTGAGCTCGTTCATCAGCCACGGCGCGGCCGTCAGCTGCAGGAACGTGCCGAGGTTCGACACGACCATCGCGGTCCACACGCGCCGGTACTCGCGCACGCCGAGCGGGGCGAACGTCGGCACCCGCTCCGAACCGCGGGGCGGCGGGGCGGGGTCGGGGAGGGGAGGCACGCGCATCGGACCGAGGGTAGTGGCGGCTCCCCCCACCTCCGGACGGCCGTGCTGCCGCGTCCGCGACGCTGCCTAGCCTCCCCGTCGACGAGAGGCGCGACGGATGGTGAAGTTCAACCGGCGCGGGAGGCTGAACACGTCCCGCGTGCGCGACCGCCGTGGGGGCGGCGGGAAGATGGCCATCGGCGGCGGCATCGGCGGGATCCTCTTCCTCCTCATCGCGGTCGTCGCCGGCGTCGACCCGTCCGTGCTGTTGCAGGCGACCGAGGGCGGCGGTGGCGGTCAGCCGCCCGCCGACGGCGGCCTCGGGGCGTGCGAGACCGGCGCCGACATCGAGCAGCGCGAGGAGTGCCGCTTCGTCGCGTTCGAGAACTCGGTCCAGGACTACTGGGCCGCCGAGTTCGAGCGCCGCGGGGCGCAGTACCAGCCGGCGAGCTTCAACGTGTTCACGGGCGGCGTGTCGACGGCCTGCGGCTCCGCCTCGAGCGCCATGGGGCCGTTCTACTGCCCCGCCGACCAGGGCGTCTACCTGGACATCGGGTTCTTCCAGGTGCTCGAGGAGCGCCTCGGGGCGCAGGGCGGGGACTTCGCCGAGGCGTACGTCGTGGCGCACGAGTTCGGCCACCACGTGCAGAACCTCACCGGCCAGAACGACCGCGTGCGCACCCGTGAGGGCGCGGCGTCGGACGCCGTCCGCCTCGAGCTCCAGGCCGACTGCCTCGCCGGCGTGTGGGCCGCGAACGCGACCCAGGTCGACGCCGCGGGCGGGCGGTCGCCGATCATCACCGAGATCACCCGCGAGGACATCGCCGAGGCCATCGACGCCGCCGAGACCGTCGGCGACGACTACATCCAGTCGCGGTCGCAGGGCAACGTCACCCCCGAGACCTGGACCCACGGCTCGAGCGAGCAGCGCGTGGCGTGGTTCTCGCGCGGTCTCGACGCCGGCGACCTCGACGTCTGCGACACCTTCGCCGCCGACGCCCTCTGACCCCGGGCGGAGTTTGCATCGAGTCGTTGCGGCTCAGCCGCAACAACTCGATGCAAACTTCCTGTCGGGACGCGAGAGACCCCGGTCTCCCTCGCGGGTAGGCCGGGGTCTCGTGCGGTCCGGGCGGTTCAGTTCCCGGAGCCGTTCGCGCCGTCCCCGCTGCGGGCGGGTCCGTCGCCGGGTGTCACGCCGGGTTCGCAGCGGCGCTCTTCCCTTCTGCGGTGTCCGTCCGGGACCTCCCGCTTCCGCGTGCACCGGCCCCGGAGGGCCCGTCCACCCGTCTGCGATCGGTCCGCCGTCCGGGACCCGGTGACCTCCGCGCCTCGCGGCGCGCCGTCCTGCCGTGCCCCGACCGTCGTGGTGCCCCGTCCAGATCCGGCGACCTCGCGGTCGTCGCACCTCCCGCAGCACCCCGGTGACGTCCGCTCCCCGGCTCCGGCACCTTCCGGTGCCTCGACCCGATCACGTCCGCCTGCGGGGTTCCGGCTCCGGCTCCACCGCCCCCTCGGGGGCGCCTTCGCCGGCGTCGGGCACCCGCCCGGCCACCTCGTCGCGGGCCCTGCAACCGGTCCCGCGCCGGCCGATCCTCGGGGTGTTCCGCAGTTCCCTCGGACCGGCAAGGCGCACACTACGCACCGTCGCCGGGCGGTGTCCAGAGGTACATCGCCGATTTCCGAAAGTCACAGGCAACTCACAGGTTGTCCACCGGTCGTCCCCATGGTGGTCCCCAGTTCCGTCACGCTGCGCGCGCACCCGGTGGCGTGAGCGCACACCGATCGACGCCCCGCGGGTGCCTCCGCCGCGGTTCCCGTGCCCTCGGCCGCGCCCCGGAAGGGCTAGAGGGCGTCGAGGAAGTCGCGGATGCGCGCCGTCGTCGCCTCGTCGGCCCAGAGCTCGTTCACCTCGAGGTCGTCCGTCGGCGTGTTGGTCGCGATCGCGGTGCGGGCGGGGCGCTGCAGCTGGCGCTTGGTGAGGGCGTACGCCCGCGGGTGGTAGCCGCCGAGCCGTCGCGCGACGGCGACCGCCTGCGCCTCGAGCTCGTCGGGGGCGACGATGCGGTCCACGAGCCCGAGCTCCAGCGCCGAGGCGACGTTGACGAGTCGGGCCGACAGCGCGAGGTCGCGCGCGACGGCGCCGCCGACGGCGTGGCGGACGATCTCGATCGCGCTCGTCGGGAACGGCACGCCGACCTGGAGCTCGGACAGCCCGATCCGGGCCTCGCCCTCGCCGGCGAGGCGGTGGTCACAGGCGAGCGCGAGCACGAGCCCGCCGGCGATGGCGTGGCCGTTGACCGCGGCGACGGTGGGACCGGGGTGGTCGAACACGGCGAGGAAGGCGCGCGACAGCGACGTCAGGAACTCGTAGGCGTCGTCGGGGCCGCCCTCGACGATGCGACGCAGGTCGACGCCGGCGCAGAACGACGAGCCCGCACCGGTGAGCACGACGGCGCGGTGGTCGTCGAGCGCGCCGAGCTCCTCCGCGATGGCGAGGTCGAGCTCGAGGTCGAGCGCGTTCACGCGGCCGTGCGAGAGCCGCAGGACGGTGACCTCGTCGATGTCCTCGCGCTCGATCACGGCCGGTCCTCTCGGTCCAGGGTCCCAGGAGACCCGACCCTAGGCCGAGGAGGACCGGCCGCGCCGGACGC
>JAHWKB010000195.1 GCA_019348115.1 Actinomycetota bacterium
CGCTCGCGATGGACGACGGGAACAAGAACGCGCTCGACACCGACGCGTTCGCCGCGATCACGGAGGCGTTCGACGGGGCGGGGGACGCGCGTGCCATCGTCCTCACGGGCCGCGACGACATCTTCAGCGCCGGCCTGAACGTGAAGTTCCTGGCGTCGGCCGGACGCGACGGCGTCTCCGACCTGCTGGTGGCGTTCGGGCGGACCCTCATGCGGGTGTGGCTCGAGCCGCGCCCCACGGTCGCCGCGTGCGCCGGGCACGCGCTCGCCGCCGGGACGATGCTCGCGATGGCGTGCGACCACGCGGTCGCCGCGTCCGGGCCGCACTGGTGGGGGCTCACCGAGACCCAGATCAACTTCGAGATGCCCGTCTTCGGTCTCGCGCTCGCCCGCCACAACGTCCGCGCCGACCGCGTCGACGACCTCATCCTCCCGGGTGCCCGCATCCCCGCCGAGCAGGCCGTCGAGGTCGGCTACGCCGACGAGCTGGTCGCCCAGCACGACGTGCTGGCCCGCGCCCAGTCCAAGGCGGCCGAACTGGCGGCACTCCCCGCCGGCGCCTACGCCGGTACGAAGCGGCGACTCCGTGGCGAGGTCGCCGAGGCCGTCCTGCTGGGCCTCGAGGACGACATCGAGGCGCTCCTCGCCTCGTTCCCCGGGGACGGCGACGCTCGTGGGTGAGGTCCACTGGCGCGAGCTGTACCACGAGGTCGTCGACACCGGCCTCTGCACCGGCTGCGCCGCCTGCGTCATGGCGTGCCCCACGGACGTCCTCGGCTACACCGACGACTACTACCCCTTCCAGCAGGGCGAGGGGATGGGCCACGACCAGTGCGCCATCGGGGACCGCGGCTGCGACATCTGCACGCGGGCCTGCCCCCGCTTCCGCGACTGGGAGTCCGACCTCGACCGCGAGCTGTTCGGTCGCGAGCGCCGCGAGGACGAGGTCTCCGGCATCGCCCGGTCGATCCTCCTCACCCGCGCGACCGACCACGGCGTGCACGAGGCCGGGCAGGACGGCGGGCTCGTGTCCGCCCTCCTCTGCTGGGGCTTCGACACCGAACGCCTCGACGGGGCGCTCGTCAGCCGGATCGCCGACGGCCGCGGACCCTTCGACGCCGAGCCGTTCCTCGCGCGCACCCGCGAGGACGTCCTGGCGACCGCCGGCTCCCGCTACACGTACTCCGCCAACCCGCTGGCGATGGCCGAGGCGGACGACGACCGCCTGCGCAACGTCGCGCTCGTCGGGATGAGCTGCATGGCGTCCATCAACGGGACCATCTCCGCCTACGGCATCAACAAGTACAAGCGGAAGGTCGCCCTCACGATCGGGCTCCTGTGCTCGAAGACGTTCACCTACGACGGGCAGGAGCAGGTCCTCGCCGAGCACGGCATCGCGATGGAGGACGTCGTCAAGATCAACGTCAAGGGCCGCTACATGGTCTGGACCCGCGACGGCGGCTTCCACGAGATCCCGCTGAAGGAGCTCCACCCGCACACGCGTCCCGGGTGCAGGACGTGCCCGGACTTCGCCGCGGAGCACGCCGACATCTCGACCGGCGGCATCGGTGCCGACGACAACTGGACGCTCACGCTCGTCCGCACCGAGCGTGGCGAGGAGTGGATGCGGGGCGTGATCGACGCCGGCCTCGTCGAGGCGCGGCCGGGTGAGGACGACGCCGTCGCGATGAAGCTCCTCACCGCGCTCTCCACGAAGTCCCGCCAGCGCTGGCCGGCCGAGCTCGTCCCCGCCGGCGCGCGCCGACCGGCCCTGCTCCCCACCGTCTGACACCCCAGGAGGCTGCCCGTGACCGTGACCTGCGTCGCGTTCACACGGTCGCTGCCGGCCTCTTCGACGCTCCGCGAGCTCCCCATCGAGGCCGCGGCCACGGGCCACCTCGACCGCCGCTACGTCGCCGGCGGTCGCATCCGCACCGGGCGGCTGCCGAGTCTCGCCGTCGACTTCCGCGGCCGGCCGATCACGGTCGTGTCGCGCGCCCTGCAGCACCGCCGCACGGACCTCATCGACCTCGTGCTGGAGATCGACGATCCCGAGGCCGCCACGTACCTGGCCGCGTTCGACCGCACGGGACCCGCCGTCGCGGCCGAGCTGTTCCGCTACGGCGACGACCGGCACAGCGTCGCCGCCCTCCACGACGCCATCGCCGCCGACCTCCTCGGCACCGACGGCAGGGCGGGGCGGGCGACGCCGTTCCGACGCGTCGTGTTCTCCCGCGGCCTCGAGGTGCCGGACGGCGCGGTGCCCGGCCTCCTCTCCGGGCACCACCTCACGGTGGGCGTCGACCGTCTCGACGTGCACGCCGACACCACGGTCCTCGCCGACGAGCGGCTCGGCTACGAGATGGTCGTGGGCCTGACGGCGCGGTCGGTGGTGCTCGTCGACGGGCTCACCCAGGCCGTCGACGAGCTCGCGCTCGCCGCGGGAGACCCGCGGACCGACGTCCGCACCGTCCTCGACCAGGCCGCCGAGACCCAGCGCCGGGGCGTCGTCATCCAGCGCGAGGTGACCGCGCACCGCGTCCTCGCCCCCGAGCTGGCCCCCGTCCACGCGCTCGTGGACGGGGTCATGGGCATCGGCGAGGGGGGACGGCGCGAGCTGGAGCGCTCCATGGACGCGCTCAGCCGCCTGACCGAGTCGCTGCTCGCCCGGTCCGTGGAGGAGCGCAGCCAGGTCTGGGAGCGGTACGGGCTCGCCGCCCTCCTGCTGCTGGCCGTGCTGACGATCATCGTCCTCGTCCAGACCTTCGCGTGACGTCCGGTCGGTGGGCGACCCCGGCAGCGGGCGCGGTCGTGTGGGCCCTCGTGGCCGTGGCCGCCGCAGCCGGTGCCGGTCCGAGCCTCATCGAGGTGGTGCTCCTCCTGGGGCCCCTGGTCCTCGTCCCGCTCGGCCTGCCGCTGACGCGTCCTCCGGGCGGCGACGGACGCGCCCACGCGCTCGCGGAACGACTCGCCCTGCCGGGCGCGCTCCTCGCCACGGCCGCCGTGCTGGTGCCACGCGGTGCGGTCCTGGGCGGCGTCCTCGCCGGCGGCTGGTTCGTGGTCGCCCTGCTGGTGGCGACGCCGGCGGCGATCGGCTGGCTCCGCTCGCCCGCCTTCCTCGCGGAGCCGCTGGCCCGGACCGCCGCCCTGGTCTTCCTGGCCGTCGGGGCGACCTGGCTCGTGATCGACCGGCTGGGCCTCCAGCCCGTCGGACTCGACCGCGACATCGTCACGCTCACGGCGGTCCACTTCCACGTCGCTGGCTTCGCCACGTCGACGATCGCCGCCCGCACGGTGGCCGTCACCGGGCCCGCCGCGCTTCGCACCAGCGCGGCCGCCGTCGCCGGCATCGTCCTGGGACCTGCCATGGTCGCGGTCGGGTTCGCGGCCTTCCGGCCGCTGCAGCTCGCCGGCGCCGTCGTCCTGACGGGGGGGATCTACCTCCTCGCCTGGCTGCTCGTCCGGCACGCGCGACCCGACCACGCCGCGGCCCGCCGGCTGCTCGTGCTCGCCGCGGTCGTCGTGATCGCCCCGATGGTGCTGGCCGTCCAGTGGGCGGCGGGGTCGGTGCTCGGCACGCCGGCCCTCGGCATCCCGACGATGGCCCGGACCCACGGCCTCGCGAACGCCTTCGGGTTCGCCCTCCCCGGGCTGGTCGCGTGGTCGCTCGTCGCCGGGCAGCCCGCCGACTGACCGCAGGGCCGTGACACCGCCCGGCCGGTGCAGGGGCACCGCCCTACGGTCGACGACGACCCGGAGGGAACCGCATGCCGAACAAGGACGAACTGCTCTGGAAGGGGCTCGCGACCGGCGCCAGCATCGTCGCCGCCGTGGCCGCCAGGAACCTCGCCTCCGCCGGCTGGAAGATGGGCCCCGGCGGCGACCCGCCGACCAACCCCGCCGACCCCAGCACGTCGTGGGGCGAGGCGATGGGCTGGACCGTGCTCGTGGGCGTGCTCGCCGGCGTCGCGCGTCTCGTCGCCCGCCGCTCCGCGGCCGAGGTCTGGGAGAGCGTCCAGGGCGACCTGCCGCCGGGCCTGCAGGAGGTCGACGCCTGACCGTTCCGTCCGGTCGTGGACCTACTGACGGAAGTCCGTGGGAGCGTCGCCGCCCCACGCCCGTCGCGTGCCTACGGTGGCGGTCCCGGCCACCACGGGGCATCGACCACGGAGAGGAACGCTCGTGTACATCGGACTCGGAACCCTGCTCCTGATCATCATCCTGATCATCATCTTCGCCTGATCCGCCGCTCCGCGACGGACCCACGAGCGGCCTGCTGCTCGGCGGAGCCGTCGGCGACGGCGTCCCCGTCGAGGAGGTCGACGGCCAGCCGTGCATCGAGCACGACGGCACGCGGTACTGCGCGGACGAGGGCGCGGCCCGACGGTCGACCCGGACCGTTCCCGGACGACGCGACCTGTCAGGTCCCCCGGATCAGGGGACCTGGTAGGTCGCGATCTTCGGGTGGTCCACCCGCGTCGCCCCGACCGTCGACGCGCCGCCCGGGTCACCGAGCCCGGTCACGTCGGCGCCGAAGTAGTCGCGGTTGATGGCCTTGAACTCGGACCACTCCTCGGGGAGGTCGTCCTCGTAGAAGATGGCCTCGACCGGGCAGGCCGGCTCGCACGCGGCGCAGTCGATGCACTCGACCGGGTGGATGTAGAGGGTGCGGTCGCCTTCGTAGATGCAGTCGACCGGGCACTCCTCGACGCAGGCCTGGTCCTTGACGTCGA
>JAHWKB010000196.1:0-1475 GCA_019348115.1 Actinomycetota bacterium
GCGGTCGCCCACCAGCTCCGCACGCCCATGGCGACGCTGATGGTGGCGAGCGACGCGCTCCGCCCCGAGCACGGCGAGCTCGCTCCCGGCGAGCGCGACGAGCTCGTCGACATCCTCGTCCGGCAATCTGCGAAGCTCCGCGCCCTGATCGACGACGTCGTCGCGCTGGTGGACCCCTCCGCGACCATCCGACCCGTCGAGGTGCTGACGCCGATCCGGGGGACGCTGGCGTCGCTCGCGTCGCAGTACCTGCCGAACCACCCGGTCGAGACCGTCGCCGACGACGACACCGTGTTCGATGCCGCGCTGGCGCTGCGTCTCCTCGCGCCGCTCCTGCGCAACGTCGCCGACCACGTGCCGGTGGATGCGCCGGTGCGGCTGCACGGCGGGCCGCACCCGGAGCTGCGGGGGACGTTCGCGCTCGTCGTCGAGGACGGCGGGCCGGGCATCGCCGGCGACGTCACCGACCTCGTCGGGGCGTTCCGTCAGGGGCCGGAGGCCACGGGGGAGCCCAGCCCCGGGCTCGGGTTGGGACTGACGGTCGTCGACGCGATGGCGCGCACGCTCGGCGGCTCGCTGGTCCTCGGACGGTCGGCGCTGGGTGGCCTCGAGGCGGCCGTGCTGCTCCCGGATCGCGGGACCGACCGGGGGTGACCGGGGGAGGGTGGCGCCGGTGCCCGCCTGCCGGCGCGACCGGCGATGCTGGGGGCGTCCGCGTCACCAGGCCATCCGAGGAGGAGCGCGTGAAGAACGATCCCGACGACGAGAAGCGGGCCGAGGAGGAGCGTCACGTCGAGCTCCCGCACCGCACCGGCGCGACGACGCACGAGGACGCGTTCCGCCCGGACGAGCCGCTCGGTGACGAGTTCGGCGGCGGGTCGGACGACGACACCAGCGACGACGACGGTGCCGTCGGGATGAAGGAGCGTGACATCCCGCAGCAGGAGGGCGACGGCTGGAAGCCGCCGCGCCCCACCGCGGAGGGGGTCGACCGCACCGGCTCGCACGACGGCCAGGAGGCCGCACGCCCCGACCGCGGGTGACGTCCGGGGCCTGAGACCACAGGATCCGTACACACGTCCTCGGGAACGTGTCCGAGGAAGCGTGTACGGATCCGGGTGTTCGGGGAGGGTCAGGCCTTGGCGGGGACGTCGTCGGTCTCGCGGGTCGCGAGCGCGACGACGAGCTCGTCCTTGCTCATCTCGCTCCGGCCCGGCACGCCGTCCTGTGCGGCCCGGTCGCGGAGCTGCTTCACGGTCATGCCCTGGAGGTCGGCGACGAGCTGCTCGTCGATGCCGGCGGGGAGACCGTCGGGCGTCTGCTCCTCGTCCTTCTTCCCGTTCGAGCCGCCGTTCTTCGCCTTCGCCTGCTTCTTGGCCGCCTTCTCCGCAGCGCGCTTCTCCTCGACGGATCGCGGACGGTCCTGCCCGTCGGCCGTGGCCTCGTCGCTCGTCCCGGCGTCGTTCTTCTTGGCC
>JAHWKB010000196.1:1575-4718 GCA_019348115.1 Actinomycetota bacterium
GGTGTCGCTCTTCTTGGTGTCGCTCTTCGCCTCGGACCTCTTCGGGGTCTCGCCGGCGGACGTCTTCGCCTTCGCGGCCGCTTCCTCGGCCTTCTCGGCGGTGGTCGCGGCGGCGTCCGCGGTCTTCTCCGCCGCCTCGTCGGCCTTCTCCGCGGTCTTCTTCACGGCCTTCTCGGCCTGCTGCTCCGTCTTCTTCCGCGCGGCCGCCGCGCCCGTGCCGGCGGCGTCCTCGGTGGCGTCCTTGGCGTCCTCGGCGTTCCCCCTGGCCGTGGCCGCGGCCTCCTTGGCCTGCTCCTTCTGCTGGTCGGCGGCGTCCTTGGTCGCGCCGGCCTGCTGGTCCCGCTTGCGGCTCGCCGGCTTGCCGGTGTCCGCAGCCGCGTCGGCGGAGGAGGTGTCGATGGCGCGCGGCGGCTTCTTCTCGCTGGTGTCGCCGCCGACGGTCGTGGGGGAGGGCTCGGTCGTCCCGCCGGACGTGCGGTCGGTCCGGTCGCCGCTCTCCCGGTCGGCGGTCACGCGCGAGCGATCAGCGACCTCACGGTCGCGGGCCTCCTCGGCCTTGCTGCGGTCGGGACGCTCGTCCGGTGAGACGGTCTTCGCGGTGGACTTGGTGCCGGAGGTGTCGCCGGCGGTGTGTGCCCGTGCAGCGCTTCCCGAGCTGGTGCGGGAGCCGTTGCCGGCGCGGGCGTCGTCGCGGCCGACGAGCGAGCGGCCGCGCTGGGAGAGCGCCTTCGGGCCGGCGAGCACGGCGCCGACGGAGTTCTGGGCGACCTGCTTGGCGCGGTCGGGCAGCGCCTCGTCGCGGTCGGCGAGGGTGCGGAGGTTCTCCGCGACGACGGAGACGACGCCGGCGGCGGCGAACCCGGTCGTGGAGAGGAGGTCGACGGCCTTCGGCGCGAGGTGGCCGATGGTTCCGACGGCGCGTTCAGCGAGACGTGGCACGGTTGCCTCCAGGGCAGGTGGGTGCAGGGGGTGGTTGTCGCCTTCCATCGTGGTCGGTCGCGCGCGCCGGCGTGGAGGCCGACCCGACCGCCAGGACCCCGCCCGCCGCCGGGCCCTGCCCGAACGCCGGTGCGTGCCCGTCTGCAGGTCCGGCGCCCACGTGGCGTGACGACGTCCTGCGGACGGGTGCTGGAGGACGGCGAGGGTGGTCCGGCGCCGGATGGTGCACGGCGTGGGCGCCGGCGAGCTCGATCGCGACCTGCGCCCCGAGAGGGTGCCGAGGACCGGGACGGGTTTACGTCCCGCTGCGGCCAGCCACCGCCGCACAGGGACCGGACTGAGGTCGGCGGGAACGGTCCCGGACAAGGCACTGCCCCGGGCGCGTCCGGTCGGCGGACGGACCCGGGGCAGAGCCAGGGGTCGGGTGGAGCCGGCGAGTCAGGCCGGCGCGACGATCGATGACGAGGGGCCGGCGATCGTGTCGGCGAGCTGGCGGGCGATCAGCTTGATCGCCCCGCCGCCGGAGAGGGTGGTCTCGTTGCCGTGGCCGTCGTCGAGGACGATGAAGACGTCGTCGTCGAGGACCAGGGCACAGGACACGTGGGCGTGTCGTCCGTCGACCTCGACCAGGTCGCCTTCGTGGACGTCCCGGAGCCGCAGGTTGGTGGCCACTGTCGTTCCTCCCGTATCGATCTCCACGCCATGGTGCCTCACAGCGCGTGACAACCGTGTCACCCGACCCCGATGAGCAGCAATGGCCCGTCCGGGTCAGATGCGCATAGTACGGCCACCGCCGAACGGGCGGGGGAGTCGGGCGCAACGGACACACCCGTGGCCAGCGTCGCAGGACCCCGGACGCCGTCACGGCCCCACGCCGAGCCCGGCCGGCCGTACCGGTCGCGTTCGTTCCGGGCTCGGGGCCGCGGCTAGCCTCCCGAGCAACTCACCGCGAGCACGCGGTCACACTTCTCGCATGCCCCTCGGCAGCGTCGCCGGGTCACCCAGGAGGCTCCCCATGCCGTTCGAACTCCCGTCCGCGAAGGCCGTCCACGAGAACCCTTCACAGGACCAGATGCGCGAGTGGGTGCTGGCGCTCATGCCCCGGGTGACGGTCACGGAGTTCGACAACATCAACTACCAGGCCGAGACCAAGGCCCGGCTGGCGCCGTCGACCTTCTTCGTCTCCGACGCGCCGAACGCGAAGCCGACCATCTCCCGCGAGGAGGCCGACGAGTGGGCGCGCAAGCAGGACGCCCACATCGCCGAGCAGGAGATGATCCTGATCGAGGGCTACATCGGTCCGGACCCCGAGTTCCGCACCGGCTCCCGCCTCTTCATGGAGAAGACGCAGGCGAACATCCCGGCCATGCAGCAGCAGCTCTACTTCCCCAAGGACGACGACTACGAGCCCGAGTTCACGGTGATCTACACGCCGTCGCTGAAGGCGCCGGGCAAGCCCAACGACTGCCTCATCACCGTCGACCTCGACAACTACGTGACCCGCGTCTTCGGCTCCGACTACTTCGGTGAGTCGAAGATGGGCGGTCTGCGGATGTGGAACCACCTCGTCTACCAGCGCGGCGGGCTCGCGATGCACTCCGGCGCCAAGGTCTTCCCGGCCGAGAACACCGCCTCGGGCGAGGAGGAGCTCGCGCTCATCATCGGCCTGTCCGGCACCGGCAAGACCACGACGACGTTCCGCAACGTGAAGGGCTCGCTCCCGGTCCAGGACGACTTCATCGCGCTCATGCCGAACGGTGTCGTCCACGCGACCGAGGACGGGTGCTTCGCCAAGACGTTCGGCCTCGATCCCGACGACGAGCCCACGATCCACGGCGGGGCGACGTCGCGCCAGGCGTGGCTCGAGTCGGTCGCGGTCGACGAGGACGGCAAGGTCGACTTCTTCGACGCGAGCTACACCGCCAACGGGCGCTGCACCTTCGGCCTCGACATGATCCGCCACCGCGACCCGCGCGACCTCCCGAAGGCGAAGTACCTCTTCATCCTCAACCGCAACGAGGACATCATCCCGGCGGTGGCGAAGCTCAAGCCGGAGCAGGCGGCGCACTTCTTCATGCTCGGTGAGACCAAGGGGACGAGCGCCGGCGGTGCCGCCGAGGCCGGCAAGAAGCTCCGCGTCCCCGGCACGAACCCGTTCTGGTTCGAGAACGACGCCTCGCAGGCCAACCGCCTGCTCGAGCTCC
>JAHWKB010000197.1 GCA_019348115.1 Actinomycetota bacterium
AGGTCGTCGCGCATGAGGGTGAGGTCGCTCGACTCGATGGCGACGTCGGTGCCGGTGCCGATCGCGAGGCCGAGGTCCGCCTGGACCAGCGCCGGGGCGTCGTTGACCCCGTCGCCGACCATCGCGACGAGGGCGCCCTCCGCCTGGAGCCGCTCGACCTCGGCGCGCTTGTCGCGGGGGAGGACCTCGGCGAGCACGCGGTCGATGCCGACCTCGCGGGCGATCGCGTCGGCGGTGCGGGCGTTGTCGCCGGTGATCATCACGACCTGCAGCCCCCGCTCGTGGAGCTGGGCGACCACGTCCCGGGCCTCGTCCTTCACGGTGTCGGCGACGGCGAGGATGCCGTGGACCGCACCGTCCCAGCCGGCGAGGACGGCGGTCCGGCCGAGCGACTCGAGCCGCGTGGCCTCGTCCTCGAGCGCCTCGGGCAGCACCAGGCCGGCCTCCGCCGCGAGCTTGCGGCTCCCGACCCACACCGTGCTCCCGTTCCCTCCGCGAGGTCCGCTGCGCGGCTGCTCGACGAGGTCGCCCCGGACGCCGTGCCCCGCGACCGCCTCGAAGGCCGTCACCTGCGGGACCTCGAGGCCCCGCGACCGTGCGCCGGCCGCAACCGCGACCCCGATGGGGTGCTCGGAGTCGGCCTCGACCGCGCCGGCGCGCCGCAGCAGGTCGTCCTCGTCGATGCGATGCGCGACGACGTCGGTCAGCTGCATGCGGCCGCGGGTCAGCGTGCCGGTCTTGTCGAAGACGACCGTGGTGATGCTGCGGGTCCGCTCGAGCGCCTCGACGCCCTTGATGAGGATGCCGAGGTCGGCGCCGCGCCCCGTGCCCACCATGATCGCGGTCGGCGTCGCGAGCCCGAGGGCGCACGGGCAGGCGATGATGAGGACGGCCACCGCGGCACCGAGGCCCTGGGCGGGGTCGCCCCCGACGACCCACCAGCCGAGGAACGTCAGCGCGGCGAGGACCATCACCGTCGGCACGAACACGGCCGCGACCCGGTCCGCGAGCCGCTGGACCTCGGCCTTGCCACCCTGGGCCTCCTCGACCATGCGGACCATCTGGGCCAGAGCCGTCTCGGAGCCGACCGCGGTCGCCTCGACCGTCAGCACGCCCGAGGTGTTGATCGTGGCGCCGGCGACGTTCGCGCCGACGATCTTGTCGACCGGGACGGACTCGCCCGTCAGCATGGACTCGTCCACCGCCGAGACCCCGTCGACGACCACGCCGTCGGTGGGGACCTTCTCACCGGGGCGGATCCGGAGGAGGTCACCGACGCGCACCTGCTCGATCGGCACCGTCACCTCGCTGCCGTCGCGCAGGACGCGTGCGTCCTTGGCGCCGAGCTCGAGGAGGGCGCGGATCGCCCGGCCGGCCCGCCCCTTGGCCTTGGCCTCGAAGTACCGCCCCAGGACGAGGAAGGCGATGATGACGGCGGAGGTCTCGAAGTAGACCTCCGCGTCGTGCCCACCCCGGACGAGCACCACGGTCGAGGCCGCGAACGCCGTGAGGGTCCCGAGCGCGATCAGGGTGTCCATGTTCGCGGTGAGGCGGCGGGCGCGCTTCGCCGCCTCGCGCAGGAAGGGCCAGCCGGCCCAGAACTGGACGGGGACGGTGAGCGCGAAGACCAGCCACATCCCGGTGGTGCTCATCCCGAAGTCGCCACTGAACATCGCGATCACCACGACGACCGCCGCCAGCGGCAGCGCGACGTACGCGCGCCGGAGCCACCCCGCCTCGGCGGCGGCCTCGACGTCGTCGTGGTCGTCGCCGGCGCGCGCGGCCTCGGCGCGATCCGTGTCCGTCAGCAGCCGGTAGCCGATGCGCTCGACCGCCGCGGCCAGCTGGCGCTCGTCGGCCTCGGGCGTCACCTCGATGCGGGCCCGCCCGGTGGCGTAGTTCACGGCGGCGTCGGCGACGCCCTCCTGCTTCCCCAGCACCTTCTGGACCCGGGCGGCGCACGACCCGCAGGTCATGCCCTCGACGTCGAGGTCGAGCGTGCGGGTAGCCGTGTCGGGCATCGGATGGGCTCCTGGTGCGAGTGCGGCGGGTCCTCATCATATACCCCCCACCCCTATATGGCGAGCCCGGGACGTCGGGCCGGGAGGGGGCGGGCGCACCCTCAGCGACGCGCCCGGGACGGGCCGTAGTCCAGTGTCCGTGGTCGTTCGGTCGGTCGGGAGGGCAGGAGGTACCGCCCCCAGCGGCGAACCTCTCCCGCACGGCGCGGTGGGGACCGCGCGGGGCAGACCGGAGCGAGCAGCGTGGGACGGGAACGACGGGCGACGGACGCCTCCCTCGGGCGGCGGCCGTCGGGCGTGGCCCGCGACCGCCTCGCCCGGCGGATCCGCACCGATGTCGCCGACGTCCGTGTCCGCCTCGAGGAAGCGACGCTGCGCAGCGACGCGCTCCTCGCGACCGGACAGCCGGAGCGTGCCGCCGCCGTGCTCCAGGAGCAGCAGGCGCTCCTCGCCGAGCTGCGCGAGACCGTGTCGTCGTCCGTCGCCGCGGCGATGGCCGAGGCTGAGGCCGAGGCCGTCCTCGCGGGGTCGCCGGACGGCACGACCCTCTTCGGCGACCCCGCCGGGCACGAGGTCCCGGCGCCGCGCCGCACCTTCCGGAGCACCGCTTCCGCGCTCGTCTCCGCCGTCGCCGCGCTCGCCGTGCTGCTCGTGGCGGCGCCGGCGCCGCCGCCGGACACGCTGGCTGCCTCCGACCGCCAGGACGGCGCCGGCCTGCCCGACGGCGCGTCGACCGTCGGCGCGCCGGATGTGGCCGAGGCCGACCTCGTCGCCGGCGACGAGCCGGGCGCCGGCCCGACCGAGATCGAGCTCCGCCGCCTGTTCGGCGCACGGGCACCGTCCACGTCGGGCGGCAACGACGGCGCCGGGGGATCCGGGCTGTCCCAGTTCCAGGCGCTCGTCGACCAGTTCGTCGCCACCGTCGTGCGTGCCGCCGGCGGCCTGACGCCGGCGACCCTGCCGATCCTCCGCATCGACGACGCGGACCGGGCTGCCCCGCCGGCCCGCTCGGCCGGGGCGGCGGACGACGGCGATGTCGGGACGGCGGGCGACGAGCAGCCGGCGACGGAGCCCGCCGCCGAGGACCGTCGTCCGGAGGACGGCGCCGAGGAGCCGCCGCCGGCCGAGGACGACCCGGAGGAGGAGCCCGGCGTCGAGCTGCCCTCCGCCGACGGCAACGCCACCGTGCCCGGGCTCGCCCGGCCCGAGTGAGCACGTCGGCGTGAGCACGTCGGCGCCGGGGCCGCACGGCTAGGGGGGCCGTCGGACGGCCGGTAGAGTGCGCCGCCGGAGAACGACCGGGAGGATCCCAGCCGATGCGTCTGTTCGGGCTCGTGCTGCCCGCCATGCTCGCCGTGGCCCTGCTGCTGCCTGCCGCGGCGTCCGCCGCGCCGCTCAGCGACGCGGCCGCCGACGCCGTCGTGGTGCTGGCCGCCGAGGAGGGCGGCGCCGAGGGCCCGCAGGGCCCGGAGCCGGGTGACCCCAACGACACCGAGAACCCGGCGGCACCCGCCGACTACGAGGCGCCCTTCCTCTGGGCGGCCTCGGTCGGGCTCCTGGCGCTGGCGCTCCTGGGCACCCTGACCCTCGTCGGGCTGTACTACCTCCTCGTCGTGCGCCCGCGCCAGAAGACCTCGGACCGCTCGTGAGCGACGACGGTCCCGTCGTCCTCGACGAGACCGTGGCGCTGTGGGCCGCTCGGCTCGTGGCGCCGGCACGCAACACCGACGCCGCGGAGGTCGCGCGCCTCCGCGCCAGCGTCACCGCCGACCTGCCGGGCATCGACGCGGCGGCGCGCGCCTGGTCACAGCTGGGACAGGACCTGCCGCCCACCGAGTGTCGCGTGATCGGCCGCATCGGCTGGGTCCGCACCAACCTGACCGCCCTGCGAGGCGCGTTCACGCCGCTCGGCGAGAAGATGCGCGGCAACCGTGCCGTCGCGTCGCGCGTCCTCGGGGCCCAGTTCGGTGCGCTGCTGGGACTCCTGTCGACGAAGGTGCTCGGTCAGTTCGTGCTGCCGTTCGGCGGGCCGGGAGGTGGCCAGCTCGTCCTCGTCGGGCCCAACCTCCTCGAGCTCGGGGACGAGCACGGCGACCTGGCCCCCGACATCTGGCGCACGGTCCTGCTGCACGAGGTCACCCACCGGCTCCAGTTCGACGGCACCGACTGGCTCGGGGCCCATCTCCGCGACCTGCTCGACCGCTACCTGTCCAACGCCCGCATCGACCCGGCGGCGCTCCTCGAGGCGGCCGGGAAGCTGCCGCAGGCGATCGCCGCGGTGCGCGAGACGGGGTCGATCATCCCGCTCGTCGAGACCGTCCTGACCGACGAACAGCTCGCCGTCGTCGACGAGGCCCAGGGCCTCATGTCCCTGCTGGAGGGGCACGGCAACGCGGCGATGTTCGCCGGCGCGGAAGGCGTCATCGAGCGCCCCGACGACGTCCGCGAGGCGCTGGAGTCGCGCAGGAGCGATGCCACCACGCGCATCCTGACGGCCGTCGCGGGCCTCGAGCTCAAGCGCCGCCAGTACCGCGAGGGCGAGACGTTCGTGCGCACCGTCCTCGACGAGCGCGGCGTTCCGGGTCTGAACCGCGCCTTCGCCGCCCCCCCCAACCTCCCCACCGCGGCCGAGGTCCGCGACCCGCAGGCCTGGATGGCACGCGTCGCGGACGCGG
>JAHWKB010000006.1:0-1778 GCA_019348115.1 Actinomycetota bacterium
ACTTCTCCGAGGACACCTACCGCGTGCTCTCCGGCGTCGACGCCGCCGTGATGGTGCTGGACGCCTCCCGCGGCGTGGAGCCGCAGACGCTCAAGCTCTTCGAGGTGTGCCGCCGGCGCGGGACCCCACTGATCACGTTCGTGAACAAGATGGATCGCCCTGCGCCGGACACGCTCGAGATCCTCGACGACATCGAGCAGCAGATCGGCGTCCGGCCCACCCCCGTCACGTGGCCGGTCCGGTTCGAGGGGCGCTTCCAGGGCATCGTCGACCGCCGGGACGGCTCGTTCCGCCGCTTCAGCGAGACCCAGCGGGGCGCGCGCAAGGGCACCGAGGACATCGGCACGGTCGAGGACGCCGTCGCCGCCGCACCCGCCACCGCCGAGGAGCTCGAGCTCATGACGGCACTCGAGGCGGACCACGACCAGAAGACCTTCCTCGCCGGCGACACGACCCCCGTCTTCTTCGGCTCGGCCCTGCAGAACTTCGGCGTCCGGTTGCTGCTGGACGCCATCGTCGAGCTCGCGCCTCCGCCGGCGCCGCGCCTCGACGTCGACGGCGAGCCGCGGCCGCTCGAGTCCCCCGTCTCCGGGTTCGTGTTCAAGATCCAGGCCAACATGGACCCGCGCCACCGTGACCGCATCGCGTTCGTGCGCATCTGCTCCGGCGAGTTCGAGCGCGGGATGCAGCTGACCTGCACGCGGACGGGCCGGGCGCTCGCCGCGAAGTACGTCCACGAGACGCTCGGGCAGGAGCGCGAGACCCTCGACGTCGCCTACCCGGGCGACGTGATCGGCCTCGTCAACGCCACCGACCTGCGGATCGGCGACACGCTCCACGCCGGCGACCCCGTCACCTTCCCCGGCCTCCCCACGTTCACGCCCGAGCACTTCCGGGTCGCGATGCCGGCCGACCGGTCGCGGGTGAAGCAGTTCCGTCGCGGCCTCGAGCAGCTCGACGAGGAGGGGGCGGTGCAGGTGCTGCGCCACGCCGACCTCGGCGACCAGGAGCCCATCCTGGCCGCGGTCGGGGTGCTGCAGTTCGAGGTCGCGTCCTGGCGGCTGGAGCACGAGTTCGGTGCGCCGGTCCGCCTGGAGCCGACCTCACGGTCCGTCGCGCGGCGGACCGACGAGGCGTCCGTCCCGGCCTTCAGCGCGATGTCGGAGGTCGAGATCTACCGACGCTCCGACGACACCCCGCTGGTGCTGTTCCGCGACCGCTTCCAGCTCGAGCGCATCGAGCGTCAGCACCCCGACCTCACGCTGGACGTCATCGTCAACGGGTGAGCGACGGACGTCGCCGGGGCAGCGGGCGCGGGCTGTCGTCGGTGACGTGTCCGGTCCTCGTCCGCGGTCGCGCCTGTCGGGTCGATCGCGCTCCATGGGCAGGACCCGCACCCGGAAGCGGCCGAGCCCGAAGGCCCGGCCGCTCCCGTAGCGGATGTGAGATCAGGTGCGACGCGGCTCGCGCACCAGCCCGAACCCGAGGAGCAGGGCGATGGCCGCAGCTACGGCCATCGGCACCGCTGACGCGCCCGTCCGGGGCATCGGCTGGGCTTCGACCTGTGAGCCGGCAGCCTGCACGTCCGCCGACGCACCGTCCGGAGCCGGTGTGAGGATCGGCGCTGCGCGGTCGATCACGACCCCGCCGACCTCCAACTCTCCCTGGACAGGAACGGACGGACCGGACACGCCGTCGACCGCCTCCTCGCGGTCGTTCGTGATGCGTTCACCGCCGACGCCCAGGTCGCCGTCGGTGCCGGTGGTCCCGTCGCCGTC